>JAZRMD010000121.1:0-8505 GCA_045647285.1 Acutalibacteraceae bacterium | reverse complement strand
CCACCATCTGGATGGACTCCTTGCGAGGGGGTGCCTCCCAATTGGTGAATACCAATAAACTGGTGCGCCACTACAAGGGCGCCACCGGACTGAAGACTGGGACGACCGGCGCCGCCGGGTATTGTTTGGCAGCCACGGCGGAACGGGACGGTACTGCCTTCGTGGCGGTGGTGTTGGGCAGTCCCACCACCGGTGACCGTTTTGACGGCGCCCGGGCGTTGCTGGACCACGGCTTTTCCGCTTATGAAGCGTACACGCCGGACACGGCGGAATTAAATCCGGCACCCATCCCGGTGTTGGGCGGCCAGGCGGAAACGGTGGCGGTGCAGGTGGACGCCCCCGCTGCTATGTTGTTGGAAAAAGGTCAGCGTAATCGGGTGCAATCCTCCCTGGAACTGGCACAGGATCTGGAAGCGCCGGTGGAAAAGGGGCAGGTGGTGGGCACCTGGCGGCTGACGGTGGACGATACGGTGATGGCGGAATATGCCGTTCGCGCCTCTTGTGAAGTGCCAAGCAAGACCTTCCGCTATGCGTATAATCTGTTAGTAGATTCATTACTGCGTTAATTTGTGTAAAAAAACCGATAAATTCACAAAATAGGATTGCAAAATTGGAAGATATAGTGTAAAATGTATGTAACATAATTGATGGATGGATGCAACAAACGTCTATTGTGACCTCTCCTGTTTTTTAGGATAATATAAGTACATAGATGTAGTAAGAGAGGTTGAATAAAGATGGCAGTGAAGTTAAACACCCGGTACGTCCACAGCTTTGTGCAGGAGCGTGAGATCGAGGCTCTGCAGGGGCAGGTGACCTTAGCGCACAATATGTTGCACGAGGGCACCGGTCTCGGTAACGACTTTTTGGGTTGGTTGGATCTACCGGTCAATTATGATAAGCAGGAGTTCGCCCGTATTCAGGCGGCGGCCGCCCGTATTCAGCAGGATACCGACGTGTTTGTGGTTATCGGTATCGGCGGCTCTTATCTGGGCGCTCGTGCGGCCATCGAATACCTGAAGTCCAACAACTACAATTTTAAGAAGAAGGACACCCCCAGTATTTTCTTTGCCGGCAACAGTATCTCCGGCACCCAGCTCAGCGAGCTGCTGGAACTGTGCGAGGGTCAGCGTGTGTCCATTAACGTAATTTCCAAGTCCGGTACCACTACCGAGCCGGCGATTGCCTTCCGTGTGTTCCGGGAATATCTGGAGAACACTTACGGCCACGACGAGGCGGTGCGCCGCATCTATGTGACCACCGACAAGGCTCGTGGCACCCTCAAGGCTTTGGCCGACCGGGAAGGGTACGAAACCTTCGTGGTTCCGGACGACGTGGGCGGCCGTTTCTCGGTGCTGACGGCGGTAGGCCTGTTGCCGATTGCCGTTGCCGGTTGTGATATTGAGGCGCTGATGCAGGGCGCCGCCACCGCCCGTGAGGCGCTGGCCGACCCCTCTCTGGACACCAACGATTGTTACCGCTATGCCGCTGCGCGCACGGCCCTGCATCGCCGTGGATTTGCGGTGGAGTTGATGGTCAGTTACGAGCCCCAGTACACCATGATGAATGAGTGGTGGAAGCAGCTCTTTGGCGAGAGCGAGGGCAAGGACGGTCGCGGTCTGTTGCCGGACAGCGTGATTTATTCCACCGACCTGCATTCTCTGGGCCAGTACGTGCAGGATGGCTCCAACATTCTGTTTGAGACGGTTGTCAAGTTTGACAAGCCCCAGAAGGAAGTGTACATCAAGGAAGACGCCGACAACGGCGACGGACTCAACTTCCTGGCCGGTAAGCCTATGTCCTTTATCAACGAGAAGGCGTTTGAGGGTACGGTGTTGGCGCATACCGACGGCAATACCCCCAATCTGGTATTGGAGGTCAAGGCGCTGGACGAGTTAAGTCTGGGTTATCTCATCTATTTCTTCGAAAAGGCTTGCGCCATCTCCGGCTATATGCTGGGTGTCAACCCCTTTGACCAGCCCGGTGTGGAGAGTTACAAGAAGAATATGTTCGCCCTGTTGGGCAAACCCGGTTACGAGGCTGACCGCGCGGCGCTGGAAGCCCGGCTGGGTAAGTAAGGGATCTTCCGTCGTAAGACGGTTTCCAAATATCTAAACATTAGGAGGACAACATTATGATCACATTGATTCTCGGTCACAAAGGCTCCGGTAAGACCAAAAAGCTGATGGCGCTTTGCAACGCCGCCGTGGAGCGTTCTAAGGGGAATGTGGTTTTTATAGAAAAGGATAACACCTTGACCTACGATATCAGCCACAAGGCACGTTTGGTAGCCGCCGAAGATTACGCCATCAAGGGCTTTGACGCTCTGTACGGCTATGTGGCCGGTATGTGCGCCGGTAACTACGACATTACCGATATCTTCGTGGATTCCGTGCTGAAGATCGGTGGCACCGATATGGCTGCGTTGGAGTGCTTCGTTGAGAAACTCAGCCACCTGGATGTGAACGTCGTGATGTCCGTATCGGCCGATAAGAGCGAGATTCCTGCGCACATCGCCGAATTAGCGGAAGAAATCTGATAATTCGCGTATTCCCGGTGTATACTGTGGATGAGGAATCAAATGGACGGCGGGGGAGAGATCCCTCGCCGTGTTCACATAACGAACGGAGTGAAAATTTATGGCTATTTGGTATGAAGGCAATCGCAACCTCAAGGCCAATGAACGGGAAAAGGACGGCATCACCTACTTCATTCGCGGTGTGCGTGAAGTGGAGGGCGTCCGGTACGAACGGTATGCTGTTAAGACCCACTTTATTGAGCGCGGCGAGGATTACGTGGAGATTCTCCGTCGGTACGTTCTGCCGTTGTATCAGCCGGGCGACGTGGTGACCCTGGGTGAGAAGGTCATCTCTATGTGCCAGGACAACACCGTTAAGATGGAAGATGTTCGTCTGGGTTTCTGGGCTAAGTTTTTGTCCAAGTTTGCCACCAGCAACCACAACGGCATCGGTATGGACGAGCCGTACAAGCTGCAACTGGCCATCAATCTGAAGGGTCTGCCTCTCATCCTGTGGGGTGTGTTTTGCGGCGCTATTGGTCGGTTGTTCGGTAAGCGTGGCGTGTTCTATCAGATCGTGGGGCAGGACGTGGCCGGTATTGATGGCTTCTATAGTCACTCCTCTTTTGATACTTACCACACGTTGGCGGTGCTCAACCCTAAAGAGCCGGAGAAGGTATGCGCCACCGTCTATGAGGAATTGGGTATTTCCTGTGTATTGGTGGACGCTAACGACATTTCGGTAGAGGTGTTGGCTAAATCGCCCGACCTTACCGAGGTGGAAGACACCCAGTTGGTGGAGCGTATTCGGGACAACCCGGCCGGTCAGGACGATGAACTGACCCCCTTTATCATCATCCGGGACATCGGGGACGACCCGGCCGAGCCGTATGAAGAGCTAAAAGCCGTGGATGGTCCGGTGGATTGATAAAAATTTACCGTCTTTTTCAAATTGTCTATTGACAAATTCGCTCGTAAACTATATAATATCATGCGTGACACTTGAGGTGAACTATGTTTGTACAATGCAGATCCCTGTTCACGGGAGAGGCAACACGCCTCCCACTTGATACAGAACTGGATTTTACCCGAGTGGAGTTCCAAGGGATGACTCCTTTTGCACAGCCTGTGCGTGTGGAGGGGGAGATCACGGCACGTGCCGGAGTGGTCAAGCTGTCTGCTAAGGCGGTCTTTACCTTTCACGGTCGGTGTGACCGGTGCTTAGCACCGTTTACACGTGCCTACGAGATACCGCTGGAACACATTCTGGTGACCTCTCTGGAGAATGAGGACAGCGACTACGTTCTGCTGGAAGATTACCGACTGGCGCTGGACGAACTGGTGCAAGCGGCCATTTTCCTGGAACTGCCGTACAAGAGCCTGTGTCGTGAGGATTGCCTCGGGTTGTGTCCTCAGTGCGGCAAGGATCTCAACGAAGGCCCCTGCGGTTGCACCAAGAAGACCGTAGACCCCCGACTGGAGATACTGAGCCAGTTACTTAACTAACCTTTGATCAATGCAAGGAGGTGCTGACAATGGCGGTACCCAAGAGAAAAACTTCTAAGGCCCGGCGTGACAAGAGACGCAACAATCTGTGGAAGCTGGACGCTCCGGCGCTGGCGAAATGCCCCCAGTGTGGCGAGTATAAGCGCGCCCATCGGCTGTGCGGCAACTGCGGCTATTACAATGGCAAGCAGATCGTCAAGGTTGGCGAGTGATCAGCAGATCGCCCAACCACTTAGCGAAAGGTGAAAGTAGAGGAGGAGCGATCCTTCTCTATTTTTCTTTATGTGGAAGGAGGGGACGAGCTTGGCGGTACAGATTGCATCTGTGACTCCCGACAGTCCGGCGGCCAAGGCGCGTATATGCGCCGGTGATATTCTGGAAACCATCAATGGGCGCACCATTGAGGATGTGCTGGACTATCGTTTTTATATACCGGATACCCGACTCAAGCTGAAGGTCACCTCCAACGGCCGTAGCCGTACGGTACGCATCCGCAAGGAGGAGTTTCAGGAGATCGGTCTGGAGTTCGACTCCTATTTGATGGACGAGCAACGCTCTTGCCGCAATCAATGCGTCTTTTGCTTCATTGACCAGTTGCCTGCCGGTATGCGTGAGAGTTTGTATTTTAAGGATGATGACAGCCGTTTAAGTTTCCTGTTCGGCAATTACATCACCTTGACCAATCTCACGGAGCATGAGATATCCCGCATTATTGAGATGCACATAAGTCCCATCAACATTTCGGTGCATACCACCAATCCGGAGTTGCGGTGTCGTATGATGAATAACCGCTTCGCAGGCGATTGCCTTCATACCTTGTATCGCTTTGTAGAAGCCGGATTGACAGTACAATGCCAGTTGGTGTTGGTGCCGGGATACAATGATGGGGAAGAACTGGATCGCACCCTGCGTGATCTGGCAGCCTTAGGCCCGGCGGTGCGCAGCGTAGCGGCGGTGCCGGTGGGTCTGACCCGTCACCGGGAGGGGTTGGTCCCTCTGCGCCCTTTCACTAAGGAAGAGGCGGCACGGGTCATTGAACAGTTGGAAGCAGCCGGCGATGAAATGCTCAAAAAGACCGGCAACCGTGTGTTTTACCCCTCCGACGAGTGGTATATCCGGGCCGGGTTACCCATACCGGAAGGGGATTTTTACGAGGAATACGCTCAGTTAGAAAACGGTGTCGGTATGACTGCCCTACTGGGTGAACAGTTTATGGAAGCCATGGCGCAGGAAACCCGGGAGCCTCGCCGGGAGCGTTTTGTTATAGCCACCGGCGTGGCGGCGGCTCCATTTTTGCAACAACTGATGACGGCGGCCATTGGTCGTTGGCCCTATTTGCAGGTGCAGGTCATCCCCATCCGCAACGAGTTTTTCGGGGAGCAGATCACTGTGTCCGGTCTGGTGACCGGCGGCGACCTTATCCGTCAGTTAGATGGTATTCCTATGGATACTTTACTGTTACCGGAAAATATGCTTCGCCAGGAGCAGGACCTGTTTCTGGACGATGTGACCCCCCAACAGGTGGAAGAGACGTTGCATACCACGGTATGTCTGGTGCCGGACACCGACGGCTACGCCTTGTTGGAAGCGTTAATGTAAAGGAGGGTTTGCTATGGCAAAACCCATTGTGGCCGTCGTTGGCCGCCCCAACGTGGGCAAATCAACCCTGTTTAATAAGCTCATCGGTCAGCGTCTGTCCATCGTAGAGGATACGCCCGGCGTAACGCGCGACCGTATTTTTGCGGACTGCGAGTGGCGCGGACGCACCTTTATGCTGGTGGATACGGGCGGCATTGAGCCCAAGAGCGACGACGTTATTCTATCCCAGATGCGCCATCAGGCTCAATTGGCCATAGACCAGGCCGACGTGATCGTTCTGGTGACGGATATCCGTGCCGGTGTCACTGCCAGCGACCATGGCGTAGCCTCTATGTTGCAGCGTTCCGGTAAGCCGGTGGTGCTGTGCGTCAACAAGAGTGATAGCCCCGGTGAGCCGCCGGCGGAATTCTATGAGTTCTACAATCTTGGCTTGGGCGACCCCATAGCCGTTTCTTCCGTACATGGTATGGGCACCGGTGACCTGTTGGACGCTGTGTTTGCCCATTTGCCGGAGGCGGAAGAAGGCGAAGAACAGGATGACGTCATTAAGGTGGCGGTCATCGGCCGCCCCAACGCCGGTAAATCCTCGCTTATTAACTGCATTGCCGGGGAAGAGCGCAGTATCGTTTCCTCGGTAGCCGGTACTACCCGGGATGCCATTGATACCCGTGTGCACCACGAACTAGGCGACTTTGTCTTTATTGACACCGCCGGTTTGCGGCGCAAGAGTCGTGTGGACGATGCGGTTGAAAAATACAGCGTGTTGCGGGCCCGTATGGCTGTGGAGCGCGCCGACGTGTGCGTGATTATGATAGACGGTGTGGAAGGGTTTACCGAGCAGGATAGCAAGGTAGCCGGTATTGCCCACGAAAACGGCAAGGCGTGTATTATAGCCGTCAACAAGTGGGATGCCGTGGAGAAGGATGGCTTCACTATGGACGCCATGCGTAAGAAGCTGATGAACGTCTTCTCCTTTATGCCGTACGCCCCCTTTATTTTCCTGTCGGCCAAGACCGGTCAGAGGGTCGACCGGCTGTTTGAACTGATCAAGTTTGTCAGCGAGCAGAATTCCATGCGTATCCGCACGGGTATGCTCAACGACGTGTTGGCGCAGGCCACCGCCCGGGTGCAACCCCCGACGGATAAGGGCCGCCGTCTGCGTATTTACTATATGACGCAGGTGTCTACCAATCCGCCCACCTTTGTTTTCTTTGTGAATCGGGCCGATTTGTTCCATTTTTCCTATCAACGGTATTTGGAGAACCAGTTACGGGAAACCTTTGGGTTGGAAGGTACGCCCATTCGGTTTATCATCCGGGAAAAGGGCGACCAGTCCGGTAAGTAACTCCGCTTTGCGATAAAGGAGATATTGCTATGTTATCATTCTTGTCCAATAGTTGGCTGTCATTGTTGTTGGCGGCGGTCATTGCCTATTTGTTGGGAAGCATTAACTGGGCTATTATCGTGACCAAGCTGGTATCTCACAAGGATATCCGCACTTACGGAAGCGGTAATGCCGGCGCCACCAACGTGTTGCGCTCCCAAGGAGTCTTACCGGCCATTCTTACCACGGTAGGTGACCTGGCCAAGGGTATCGTTTCGGTGCTTGTTGGTGCGTGGTTGCTGACCAATTTGAATTTGTCGGGCTCTGTACCGGCGGAGTTGCGCACCTTTGCACCCAATGCAGCGTGGATTATCGGCGGCTATTTTGCGTGGTTGTTTTGCGTTATCGGGCATATGTACCCCGTGTTTTACGGCTTCCGTGGAGGCAAAGGCGTATTGTCCACCTTGGGTGTGCTTATCGTACTGGATTGGCGTGTGGCCATACTGGCGTTAGGTCTGTTCCTGATAACGGTCGCCATCGGTCGTATGGTATCCCTTGGATCGGTAGTAGCCGGTACGTACGTGCCGGTGCTGACCTTGGTTTTCCGAGGCTGGGTGGATGAGATGTCTACCGATGCGGTAGTGTTCTGTACGGTGTTGTCGGCGTGTATTGCCGCCTTGGTTATCTGGAAGCACGGCTCCAATATCCGCCGTATTTCGGATGGTACCGAACGGCGCATCGGCGAAGATAAGGAAGGCAATGCCAAGTAATAATGCTGATTACAAGAGAAAGGGGAGAGAACGGATGACAAGGATACCGCGCATTGCCGCTGTAAACGACCTGTCCGGATTTGGCCGTTGTTCCTTGGCGGTGGCTCTGCCCATTCTTTCCTCTATGGGGTTTCAAGTGTGCCCTTTGCCGACGGTGCTGCTGTCGGCCCATACCGGTTACCCCAACCCTCATATTCGGGATTTTACAGAGGATATGCAGCCGTATCTGGCCCACTGGAATAGCCTGGGGGTGGATTTTGATGCAGTCTATACCGGGTTTTTGGGTAACGAACGGCAGGAGGCTTTATTACAGCCTTTTTTGTCCCGTATGCGTGACCGAGGCGCTCTGCGTCTGGTGGACCCGGCTATGGCGGATCATGGACAACTGTACGCCACCTGTTCTCCCGGTTTGGTGGACGCTATGCGGCAGTTGGTGTCGTTGGCATCGGTCGTGACCCCTAATCTGACCGAGGCTTGCCTGCTGGCGGATGAGGATTATTTTCACATATCGGCTCTGCCGGATCCTCAGAGAGAACAGGCAGTGTGGACAGTGGCGGAGCGTATGCAGTCCTTTGGCTGTGATAGTGTGGTGATTACCGGGGTGCCCGGTAAGGAGAATACTATCGTTAATTACGTGTTGGATGGCACCGGTCGTTATACGGTGCCCTCACAGACGGTGGAGCGTACCTTCGCTGGTACGGGTGACGTGTTTTCTTCGTTGCTGTGCGGCTATTTGCTCAAAGGCGATTCGCTGGTGGATGCGGTAAAGCGCACAGCCGCTTTTGTCT
>JAZRMD010000120.1:0-3951 GCA_045647285.1 Acutalibacteraceae bacterium | reverse complement strand
GGATGGAGGATACCTACCGCCGGGAGAGAGCCAATGATGAACTGCCCCAGTCGGCCGCAGGACGCACCATTATGACCACCAAGCCTAAGTTTGTGCCCGAACAGGCGGGGCAGCTGTGCCCGGACGGGGTGACTACTATGCGTGTGCGACTCATCGACTGCGTGGGGTACATTGTGCCGTCGGCATTGGGGTACATAGAAGAGGAACAGCCCCGTATGGTCAAGACGCCGTGGTATGAGGAGGAGATTCCTTTTAATATGGCGGCGGAGGAGGGGACCCGCCGGGTGATTAACGACCACTCCACCGTGGGTCTGGTGGTAACCACCGACGGGAGTATTACCGATATACCCCGGGAGGAATATGCCTTTGCCGAGGAACGGGTGGTGCGGCAGCTACAGGACATCCATAAGCCGTTTGTGGTGTTGCTCAACGCTCTGGACCCCCACGCACCGGCCACCTGTCGCTTGGGTGAGGAATTGAGCGCCAAATATGGCGTCCCGGTGATGCCGGTCAACTGCCGGGATATGAGCGAAGGGGAGATGCTCCACCTGTTGGAGATGCTCCTGTCCCAGTTTCCCTTACATCAGGTGGGTCTGGTAATGCCCCGTTGGCTGATGCAGTTGGATAAGTCCCATCCGGTACGGGCCGGGGTGATGGAAGCTGTCCGTACGGCGGCGCAACGGGTCAGCCGGGTCAGCGATGCCGGTGGATTGGCTGGGGCGCTGGAGGACTGTCCGTACGTGGAAAAAGCGGCGTTGGAAGAGGTGGATTTGGGTGCCGGTATGGCTACTGTTACCGCCTCTCTGCGGCCGGAACTGTTCTATCAGATATTGGGCGAGGCTACCGGTATAGACATTCCCAACGAGGGTGCCTTGATGGCCGAGATGCTGGAGATGGCCGCCATCTGCCGCCGGTATAAGAAGCTGGAAGGGGCTCTGGAGCAGGTGGAGGCCACCGGTTACGGCATCGTCCTGCCGGATATGGAGGAAATGACTCTGGAAGAACCGCAGATCATCCGGCAAAGCGGCCGCTACGGTGTCCGTTTACGGGCGGCGGCCCCCTCTCTGCACCTGATGAAAGCCACCATCCACACCGAGGTCAGTCCCATTGTCGGGTCGGAACGCCAGAGTGAGGATCTGGTAAATTATCTGCTGGGTCAGTTTGAGGAAGAACCATCCCGGATATGGGAGTCCAATATCTTCGGCACGTCCCTGTACGGTCTGGTGAACGAGGGGTTGCACAGCAAACTCCAGCATATGCCGGAGGAGGCCAGACATAAGCTGAAAGAAACGGTGGAACGCATCATCAACGAAGGCTGTAACGGTCTTATCTGCATCATCGTATAGTGAGGGGATTATGATAGAATCAAACCGGACACCGCTACATACCGGCGGATGGTACGCCTCTGCACCGCCACCCCCACCGCCGCCCGTCCAACCGGAGAAAAAGGTGCGCAAGCACTACGGTGCCGGGCTGGTGGTGGCGGTGCAGAGCGTGGCCTGTGTGGTTATCCTACTGCTGGCGCTGTTGCTCAAAGCGGCCGGAGGCGCCCCCTATGCGCAACTGTGCCAAAAGTTTCAGGAATATTTGCAACGTAACGACCTGTTGGCGGCGGTGGCGGCGTTGTGGGATGGGGACCCTCAGCAAGAGGTGTCCTCGCAGGTGGAGGAGATGAACGACAACGCTTCGGCGGCATCCTTGCCCCAAGGGGTGGCGGCGGTGCCGCTACGGGTCAATTTTCCCTGTGCGCCGCCTTTGTGTGCCGGTACGTTGACCTCCGGCTACGGATACCGGGCCGACCCTACCGGATCGGAGGTAGCGTTCCATCGGGGGGTGGATATTGCCGCCCCTGAGGGTACGCCCATCATGGCTATGCTGTACGGCCGAGTGACGGCGGTAGGGGAGAACACCAGCTACGGTCGGTACGTTCGTGTGTCCCACGGGGACGGGGTGGGGGTGCTGTACGCCCACTGCTCGGCGGTGTTGGTGTCTAAAGATGCGGTGTTGCGCGCCGGTGAAACGGTGGCGCTGGTGGGCGCTACGGGGGACGCCACCGGCAACCACGTGCATATAGAAGTGTCCGGGGACGGTTGGGTATACGACCCATCCCGGATGGTATCGGTAGACCGGTATGTTTGAGTGGCGTATCGGCGGCATCCGTTGCCGGTTGAGTTTGCTGTTTCCGGCTATGCTGACAGCCCTATTGTTACATCAGCCGGACGGATTATCGGTGGGCTGTGTACTGGCTTCCTGTATCCACGAGGGGGGCCATCTATTGGCTATGACCCTCTTTGGGTGTCCCCCAGACATGTGTACGCTGGGCGCTTTTGGCGTCCGGCTGGAAGCCGGGCCCCGCCATCTGTTGGGGTAGGGCCGTTCCTTATGCATAGCCGCCGCCGGTCCCTTGGCTAACGGTGTGGCGGCGGCACTCTTGTGGTACAGCCGTCCCCAGACAGCGGTGGTCCACCTGAGTCTGGCGACGCTGAATCTGCTGCCGGCCAGAGCTCTGGATGGAGGACAGATACTGGAACTGTGCCTGTGTATGACCGGGTGGGAACGCCACGCTCCCCGGATACTGACAGCGCTGTCGGCGGTGGTGCTTCTGCCCTTGGCCGTGTTGGCGCTGTACGTAGCGCTTTCCGGCGGCAATCCCTCCTTGTTAGTGGTCAGTGGTTACTTGGCATTACTGGTGTTTTTTCATCCCGAATAAAAATGCAAAAAAACTCTTGACAAACGGTGTCACAACTGGTATAATCATCGGGACAAATCAAGCAGAACGTTGCCCGTTCTCACCCCAGGATACCGTTCCAAAGGGTTTATATCCTATGTATTCTACCTGCCGCCATCGGTGGGCGGAGGATATTTGCGGGCAGCGTGGCTGTCCGCTTTTTGTTTTACTTGAGATGAGTGGAGGTGCTTTCCCATAGCAAAGAAAGAACTGCAGATCAACGAGCAGATCCGCGACAACGAGTTGCGCATCATCGGTGCAGACGGTGCCCAGTTGGGTGTTATGTCCGCCCGGGAGGCTCAGGCTATGGCGGATGAAGCCGGTCTGGACCTGGTGAAGATTGCTCCCACGGCGGTGCCCCCCGTATGCCGGATTATGGACTACGGTAAGTATCGCTTTGAACAAGCCAAGAAGGAAAAGGAAGCCCGTAAAAACCAGAAGGTGGTAGACACCAAGGAAGTGCGTCTGGGTCTTAACATTGACATCGGCGACTTCAACACCAAGGTAGTACAGGCCAGAAAGTTCCTGCAACACGGCGATAAGGTCAAGGTGAGCATCCGTTTCCGTGGTCGTGAGATGGCCCACCCGGAACTGGGTCTTGAACCCATGAAGCGGTTTGCCGAGGCCCTGGAAGAGGACGCCACGGTAGAAAAACCGGCTAAGGTAGAGGGACGGAATATGCTGATGTTCCTGGCCCCCAAGGCGGCCAAGTAAACCGTCACATTCATTACGTTGCGTACAGGACAACCTGTTTACACAAAACCGAATTAAGGAGGACATACAATATGCCTAAAATCAAAACGCACAGCGGTGCGAAGAAGCGTTTCAAGCTGAGCAAGACCGGTAAGGCTATCCGCGGCCATGCTTACAAGTCCCACATCCTCAACAAGAAGACCACCAAGCGGAAGAGAAATCTGCGCAAGACCGTGGCTGCCGACAAGACCAATCTGGCCACCATCAAGCGTTTGATTCCCTACAAATAATCGTATTAGTTGAGAGACGGAGGTAAAGAAAGATGGCTCGTATTAAAGGCGCTATGATGACGCGCAAAAGAAGAAAGAAAGTTCTCAAGTTGGCTAAGGGCTACTTTGGTGCTAAGTCCAAGCTGTTCCGCACTGCGAAGCAGGCCGTGATGAAGTCCGGCCAGTATGCTTACATCGGCCGTAAGCAGCGCAAGCGTGATTTCCGCCGTCTGTGGATCGCCCGTATCAACGCGGCGGCCA
>JAZRMD010000119.1:0-2599 GCA_045647285.1 Acutalibacteraceae bacterium | reverse complement strand
TATTGCCGGGTTTGCTCAACTAAGGGCGCAGCAAGCCGCCCGGCGTGCCATGGAGATCGCCGCAGCCGGCTCACACAACATTTTGCTCATTGGCACCCCGGGATCGGGAAAAAGTATGCTCGCTAAGCGTCTGCCATCTATTCTGCCGGATATGTCCCGAGAGGAAGCATTGGAATGCACCAAGATCCACTCCATCGCCGGCACCCTGTCCGGGAACACCGGTCTGCTGACCAAGCGGCCGTTCCGTTCCCCTCACCATAACATATCTCCCCAAGGATTAGCAGGCGGCGGCACGGTGCCCCGACCCGGCGAAGTATCGCTGGCACACAACGGCGTATTGTTTTTGGACGAACTGCCGGAGTTTAACCGGGTGGCTATGGAAAGCCTGCGGCAACCTCTGGAGGACGGACGGGTAACCATTTCCCGAGTGAGCCAATCCCTGTCGTATCCTTGCTCCTTTATGCTGGTGGCAGCTATGAATCCCTGCCCCTGTGGATATTACGGTCACCCCTCCCGTCGATGCACCTGCTCCTCACAAGCAGTCAGTCGCTATCTGGGAAAGGTTTCCGGACCTCTTTTGGACCGGATCGACCTGCACATTGAAGTGCCGCCGGTGGAATACGACCAATTGGCCAACAAGAAAAAGGCGGAATCCTCCCAAGCTATCCGGCAACGGGTCAATCGTGCTCGTGCCGTTCAGCAGGAGCGTTTTGCCGATACGGGAATTACCTGTAACGCCCGTATTCCTACCAGCCGATTAAAGGAATACTGTGCCATCACCGATGCGGCCAACCAATTACTCAAAGGCGCCTTTGACCGGATGGGTCTTTCGGCACGTGCTTATGACCGCCTGCTCAAGGTAGCCCGTACCATCGCCGACCTGGACGGCAGCGAAATCATCGACACGCCCCATATTGCCGAAGCTATCCAGTACCGTAGTCTGGACAGAAAATACTGGCAGACAAGGCAGGGACAGTGATGGATAAGCTGACCTCCCTGCGCCAACAGGCGATGGCCTTGCCTCTGCAACCCGGTGTGTATATAATGAAAAACGCCGAGGGAGAGATCATCTATATCGGCAAGGCAAAAAAATTAAAAAACCGAGTGAGCCAATACTTTGGCTCAGATTCCAGCCACACCGAAAAGGTGCGGCAGATGGTGGCGCACGTGGACCACTTTGACTACATTGTGGTGGGTAGCGAATTTGAAGCGCTGGTACTGGAATGTTCCCTTATCAAGCAGCACCGTCCCAAGTATAACATTCTCCTAAAGGACGACAAGGGATACCACTACATCCGTGTATCGCCGCCCCCCTATCCCCGATTGAGCGAAGCCAAGCAGACCGCTGACGACGGTGCGCAGTACATTGGCCCTTTTATGAGCTCTTACGCCGTCAAGCAAGCGGTGGACGAAGCCAACAAGATATTTATGCTGTCCACCTGCAACCGCCCCCTTTCCCACGGCAAAAAGGGCGGCGCACGGCCATGTCTGAATCACCATATCGGACAATGCTGTGCCCCCTGTACGGGGCGGGTAGACCCGGATGCCTATCAGGAACGGGTGGACGAGGCCATAGAATTTCTTACCCAAGGTAGTGCCCGGACTATGGCCACCTTGCAAAAGCGTATGGAAGATGCCGCCGAAAGGCTGGACTTTGAACAAGCCGCCCGGCTGCGGGACCGCATCCAGGCCATCAAAAAAATGGGAGAGCGCCAGAAGGTGGTGTTCTCCCGGGTAGAGGAGCAGGATGTTATCGCCCTTGCGCAAGGGTCCGGTGCCGCCTGTTTTGAGGTGTTTCGGTTTGTGGGCGGCCGTCTGCAAGACCGGGAGCATTATCTGCTCGACGGCGGCGAATCCGCCCCCACCCTGCGTGCAGCTTTTATTGAACAATATTACTCCTTACGTGACCGTATTCCTCCCCAAGTGACGGTAGACGGCGATATGGATGATGCAGAACTTCTGGAAGAATGGCTCACCTCCAAAAAAGGCCGACGGGTACACATTGTGCAACCGCAGATCGGCGAACAAGCGCGACTCATTGCTATGTGCCGGGAAAACGCCGCCGAACGCATTGCTCAACAGGTGGGCATGACCGGTAGAGAAGCCACCGCCCTGGAGGATATCCGCCAACTGTTGGGATTGCCCAAGACACCCGTCTATATAGAGTGTTACGATATATCCAACACCGCCGGGAGCGACAACGTTGCCGGTATGGTGGTCTACGAAAACGGAAGACCCTTACGCAACGCTTATCGGAAATTCACCATTAAATCTGTGGTGGGACAGGATGATTACGCCTCTATGAAAGAGGTGCTCACCCGTCGTCTGGATGAGTACATCGACCACCGGGAGGAGGGTGTCGGTTTTGGCCGTTTGCCCGACCTGATATTGCTGGACGGCGGTGAAGGACACGTAGCCACCGTTGGCCCGGTGGTGGATAGCTACCATCTGCACATCCCGGTATACGGTCTGGTCAAGGACGACAAGCACCGCACCCGAGCTATTGCCACCGACGGTGGAGAAATCAGTATACAAAACAAACGGGCCGCCTTCACCCTGCTCTCCTCTATTCAGGAGGAGGTGCACCGCTACGCCATCG
>JAZRMD010000118.1:0-7434 GCA_045647285.1 Acutalibacteraceae bacterium | reverse complement strand
ACCGTGCTGGGCAAACCGCACGACGTTACTGCCGCTGTGGATATGCTGATGTCTTTGCAAGGCAAAGAGCATCAGGTGCTGACCGGCGTGTGGATCATCCGCACCGATATGGATGGCAATATTGTAAAGCAAGACGGCTTTACGGATGTGGCACAGGTGCGCTTCTTTCCGTTTTCCCGTGAAGAAGCGGAACGGTACGTGGCCACGGGCGAACCGATGGATAAAGCCGGCGCGTATGCCATCCAAGGTAGGGGAATGCGCTTTGTGGAAGGTATCTGCGGTGACTACTACACCGTAATGGGGCTTCCCGGCGGCCGATTGGTACGCTTTCTACAGAATTTTTGAGAATCTGTAAAAAAAGTGGTAAATTTTTCATTTTATTATTGAGATTTTTCCAGTGTAGGTATATAATAGACCATATACAGTGCAAAATAGGTATACTGTCACTTGAAAGGATGTTTTGAGATGGCTTTTGGTTTTTTGAACAGAGATATCGGCATTGACTTGGGTACGGCTAACACGTTGGTGTATATGCGCGGTAAGGGCATCGTTATGCGTGAGCCTTCCGTGGTGGCTGTGGATGTCAAGAAGGACGAGGTTATGGCTGTGGGTAGTGAGGCCAAGGAGATGATTGGCCGTACCCCCGGCTCTATTTCCGCTGTACGGCCTCTTAAGGATGGTGTTATTGCCGACTTTGAGGTTACTTCGGCTATGCTGCGCTATTTCATCAAGCGTGCGGTCAAGTCTACTCTGTTTCACCGTCCCCGGCTCATCGTCTGCATCCCCTCTGGCGTTACCGAAGTGGAGCGCCGTGCGGTGGACGAGGCGGCTCGTAACGCCGGTGCCCGTGAGGTTGAGCTGATTGAGGAGCCTATGGCGGCGGCCATCGGTGCCGGTCTTAAGGTGGAAGAAGCGGCTGGCAGTATGATCGTGGATATCGGCGGTGGTACTTCCGAGGTGGCGGTCATTTCGCTAGGCGATATCGTGACCGCCCAGTCCGTCCGTGTGGCCGGCGACGACTTT
This sequence comes from Acutalibacteraceae bacterium, assembly GCA_045647285.1. Taxonomy (GTDB): domain Bacteria; phylum Bacillota; class Clostridia; order Oscillospirales; family Acutalibacteraceae; genus UBA5905. The sequence continues at coordinate 6,411 of JAZRMD010000118.1, read as the reverse complement.
GATGAAGCCATCATCTCGTATATTAAGAAGAAATACAACCTGCTCGTTGGTGAGCGTACTGCCGAAGACCTTAAGATTACTTTGGGCTCGGCGTTCCCCTATGAGAATGAAACCACTATGGACGTTAAGGGGCGCAACTTGGTAGACGGTCTGCCCAAGAACATCGTTATCTCCTCCGAGGAGGTACGTGAGGCGTTGGCGGACCCGGTTAGCGCCATTGTGGACGCCATTAAGTCCACCTTGGAGCGTACGCCCCCCGAACTGAGCGCCGACATTATTGACAACGGCATTATGTTGACCGGTGGTGGTGCGCTTCTGCGCGGCCTGGATATGCTCATCAATCGGGAGACCGGTATGCCCGTGCACGTAGCCGAGGACCCGTTGGATTGCGTGGCTATCGGTACCGGCAAGTGCCTGGATATCGGCATGGTCAGCAATTTCCGTTCTAATCGTCGCTAAATATCCGACAAAGCGGAGGACGGCGGTCTTCCGCTTTGCTTTTTCTCTTTGACTGAATTTGCAAGAAAGGAGTGCCTTTGATGAAATCCTTCTGGAAGTCGTTTTTAGCCCGGGCTGTGGGTGTGTTGGCGTTGATCTTGGTGGGCGTTATGATCTACAGCGCCACCTCCGGCGGCCTGGCCACCATTCCGGAAACCATCACGGGCACCATTATCACACCGTTACAGTCGCTGGTCAGCGGTGTTTCCGACGGTATTTCGGACTTCTTTGACCGGCTGACCGGTAGCGGTGACTTACAGGACGAAGTGGAGGCCTTACGGGCAGAGAATGCCGAATTGCGCAATAAGTTAGCCGCTTACGACCAACTGAAACAGGAAAACGACTGGTACAGCGAGATATTGGGTCTGCATGAGCAGAATGCCGACTACACCTTTGCTTCCGGCAGGGTCATCGGCCGGGACCCGTCGGATGTGTACGGCAACTTTACCATTGCCGCCGGCACCAATGCGGATATTGCAGTCAATGACCCGGTGATTGCCACCGACGGCTCCCTGATTGGTGTGATAGACGAGGTGGGCCTGACCTATGCCAAGGTGCGTACGGTAATGGACACCGGCTCCCGGGTGTCGGCGCAGATCAGCCGTACCGGTGACACCGGCTATACGGCCGGCGGAACGGTACAGCAGGTTCGTCAGCATTGTATCCGCTTAACGGCGCTGGAGCGTTCTTCCGGGGTGGCTATCGGTGATTACATTGTTACCTCCGGTATCGGCGGCGTGTACCCCGGCGGTCTTTTGATGGGTACGGTCAAGGCGGTGACGCCTGCCTCTGACGGTATGACCCTGGACGCCGAGGTAGAACTGTTTGCGGACATATACAATCTCAAGCAGGTGATGGTTATCACCTCATTTGACGGGCAGGGATCCAACAATGAATAACTCCACGTCAGTACGTAAAAAGCGGTTTCCCGGTCTTTTCCGGCACCGCAATTATTCTTCCATATTGCTGTATAGCGTCGGCGCCGTCCTGCTATTGCTGTTACAGGCCGCCCCCAACGTGTTTCCCACCCTATGGTATGCTCGTCCCACACCGTTGGTATTGTACGTGGTTTGCGTGGGCGTGCTTGAGGGCGCCAAGGCAGGGGCTCTGATCGGTACGGTATCCGGTCTGCTCTGGGGACTGTACACCTTTCGCGTGTTTGGTTTTGACGCTCTGTTGCTTCTCGTAATCGGCCTTACAGTCGGTCTGCTGGTGGAATGGGTGTTACGTGCCAATTTTCTTTCTACGCTGTTATTGTGTGCTTCGGCCACTCTGTTACAAGCGTTGCTGGAGTGGTTTTTCTTTTACGCCATTTTCGGCAAGGAAAATCTTTGGTCTATTCTGCTGACCGTTTATTTACCCAATTGTCTGTATACGGTAGTGTTGACCCCGTTAGTGTATGGCGTTGTGTTGTGGTTGGCTCGGCGGATTCGCCGGGGTAAGGAGCGCTAAAAGACGAGAGATCACCGGAAAGGAGGCAATTCCTGTGCGATTATCCGATGACCGTACCCCCGGCTTAAGTCTGCGTCGGGTGTTTGGTATATTTATGGCTATGATAGTGATACTGGGGATCTTCTCTATCCGGCTGTTTCAGGTCCAGATCATACAGGGAGATATGTACGCCTCTCTGGCTGATGCGGACAGCAAGACCACCATTGCTATCGCCGGTACCCGGGGCGAAATTCTGGATTATAATCAGATACCGTTGGTATCCAACCGTACCAGTTATGCGGTAACGCTGGATTACAATTACTTTCCTCGCGGCAATACCGAAGAGAGCCTAAAACAGAAAAACGATTGTCTGCTTCGTCTGGTACAGGTGCTTCGTGAAGCGGGGGAAGAGTGGAACGATACCCTCCCCATATCCCAGACGGCACCCTACAGTTTTTTGCCGGAACGGGAAGCGAGCGTGGAATCGCTTAAGAACTATCTGCGCATGGCGTCCTACGCCACTGCTGCCCATTGTATGGAACAGCTGGTGGAACAGTACGGTCTGCAAGAGTATTCCGTCAGCGACCAACGCACTCTGGCCGGTATCCAGTATAATATGGTGACTGCCGGGTTTACGGCCTCCATTCCGTATACGTTGGCCGGTGATGTTTCCTCAGCCACTATGTACCGCATATTAGAGAACAGCAATCGTTTCCCCGGCGTGGACGTGGGGACGGTGGCCGTGCGAGAGTACGTGGCCGGAGAGGTGGGGTGTCACGTCATCGGTACGGTGGGCCCCATCTACGCAGAGGAGTACGCTACCCTCAAGGAAAAGGGATATTCCTTTAATGACACGGTTGGCAAAAGCGGTATTGAATCCGCTGCCGAGGACCGACTGCGTGGCGATGCCGGTCAACGGGTACTGACCAAGAACTCATCCGGCACTGTGGTATCGGAGGAGGAAACGGTGGCACCGCGTCCCGGTGATACAGCTATACTACGTATGGATTCCCGTCTGCAGAAGGTGGCCCAGGATACCCTACAACAAAAGATCACCTCTCTTCGACAGACCGCCGCCCCCGGTAAGGGTAAGGATATCAAAAGCGGCTCCGTGGTGATGCTGGACGTTAAGGACGGCGGCGTTATCGTGTCGGCTTCCTGGCCCAGTTACGACCTGTCCACCTATTCGGCCAATTATAACGAACTGTTGGCCAACGAGGATAACCCTTTGTTTAACCGTGCCTTATACGGTGCGTATCCTTGCGGCTCCACCTTTAAGCCGGGATATGCCCTGGCCGCCATCACCGATGGTGTTTTGACGGGTACGCAGAGCATCAACTGTACCCGAACCTATATGTACTACGCCCCCAGTTACACCCCCAACTGCCTGGGCCATCACGGTCATCTGACGGCGGTGGGTGCTCTTGAGAAGTCTTGCAACTATTACTTCTATGAAGTGGGGCGTCTGATGGGCAGTAATGTGTTCAGCTATCTCAACGCCTATGGCTTCGGTCAGCGTACCGGCGTGGAGATAGGGGAGTCCGCCGGTGTACAGCAGACGCCGGAATATCTGCGGTCTATCGGCAGTCAATGGGTCCCCGGCGACTATCTGCAGTTGGCCATTGGTCAGCGCGGCTCGTATACCCCCATACAGTTGGCGGCATACGCTATGATGATCGCCAACAACGGTGTGCGTTATAAGACTCACTTTATTGACGCTTATCGTAGTTATGACGGCACTACCGAGGTGGTGGAGCCGGAGGTGGCGGCTACGGTGGAGTGGAACGAAGAAGCGATTAAGTACGTCAAGGACGGTATGATTGCGGTGGGTAAGTCCGGCACGGCGGCGGCGTATTTCGCCAACACGCCCTATACGGTTGCTTGTAAGACGGGTACGGCCCAGACGGGATTTACCAATTCCTCCGACCACGGCACCTTTATTGCGTATGCTCCTGCAGAAAACCCGGAGGTGGCGATCGCGGTGGTGATGGAACGGGGTACTTCCTCCGCTTCCAGCTACGTGGCGCGGCAGGTTTTGGATGCCTACTTCGCCAATAAAGATAAGGGCGAAGCTCCCACCGAGAGCGATGTACTATTGCCGTAAATAATAAAGGCGCTGTCGTATGACAAAAGGCTTACGATGATCGCCGTGGGGATAAGCGCAACGGCAATGCCGAGAAGGACCCAGCCGAAGGTGCTCTTTGAGCCTTCTCTGCGCTTCGAAAACAGCGCGGGCCAAACCGTTCCCATAGAAGGGATAGAAACAACAAAAACCGCCTTTATAAGCTCAAAAAAGGCAAGTCTTCCGGGGAAACCTTCATTCGAACCGCCGAGGGCGCAATAGACCCAGTAGACGTAGAGAATGAAGAGAACGAGCAAAATAAGCGCCCGAAGCGCGGGAACGGAGGTAACGACGTTTCCGAAAGAGAGGATCGTTGCGGCTGTGGGAATAACGACGTCCTTGATCTTAACGGTGCGCCCTTCGGAGAAGATAAAGACTGCGGTTAAAGCGTAGAGAAGAACCGAGAGAATTGCAAAGCCAAGGGGAGATGCATCTGCAAGAAGAAATCTTGCGGCAAAAAATCCCGCAAAGAGAGATATCCATGCCGCGGTTTTTAGCTTGGCAGAAAAAGCCCTTTGGGGCTCTTCGGGAGCGGGAGTTTCGGGGTTGGGGTAAAAATTGTTTTCCATGTGAACGTAAAACCGTCCTTTCCTTTGATTTTTGGCGGTCAGTCCTTTCGATATTCTATGATGTCGCCTGCTTCGCAGTCGAGAGCTTCGCAGATGGCATCAAGAGTAGAAAAACGGATCGCCTTTGCCTTGTTGTTTTTTAAGATCGAAAGATTTGCAAGGGTTATGCCGACCTTTTCGGAAAGCTCTCCCAAAGACATCTTTCGTTTTGCAAGCATAACGTCCAAATTAAGAATTATCACAGCGCGTACCGTCCTTTTTTCAAATATAAAGAGGCATTAAACGGTGAAGTCGTGTTCGGTCTTGATCTCGGTTCCCTCGCTTATAACGTCGGCAACAACGAGCAGGGCAATTCCGAGAAAAAGCGCGCAGAATGAAATTCCCAGCGAAATTGTAAAATAGATCGTAAAAAGCCCGAAGATGGCGCATTCCGCAAAACAGCAGATGGCAAGAAGCCGAATTATCAGCGCGGAAGGGTGGGCGAAGATGAGCTCTGCGCGAACACGGCGCAAAAGCCAGAGCATGAGCCCTCCTGCGGTGTATGCAGGAATCAGAACGCAGTAGCAAAGGGCAAGCAGCACGCCGAACCTTGCCTCTGTTGCAGGCGTGTTTGCGTAGGCAAAGGTTGCAAGATAGTTTTTTAGAAGGTTTGGAAGAATTATTGCAAGCACCGTAAGTCCCGAAAGCAGGGCGAAGGTTAAAATAAACGAGACCAGCGACGTTCTTTTAAGCGAAGATTCTTTCATTGTTTTTTGCCTCCAATTTTTTTCTTGAAGCCAGTATAACACAGGTGGGATAGGTTTGTCAATAAAAATTTATTGTTATTCGATAAATTTTTATTGTTTAAGGAGGGTTGATATTTCTATAAGCAGGTGATATAATTATAGTGAAACAGAGTGTTGATTACTGCTTAAAATGTTTACAAGGAGATAGATCTAAAATGAAGCTTCGCGCTCCGAGCGTTCCGCTGGTAACTGTTGACCCGTATTTTTCCGTTTGGTCTCCCTTTGATAAGCTCACACAGGGGGATGCCGTTCACTGGACGGGAAAGCCGAACTCCGTTCGCGGCACCGTTACCGTAGACGGGGAAACATTCAGATTTTTGGGAAGCGGAAGCGCCCCTGCATTGGAGCAGGTCGGCCTGGAAATTTCTGCTCTTTCAACGGAATATACCTTTTCCGGAGCGGGAATTGAGCTCAGGGTCAGATTTACAGCCCTTTTCCTGCCGACTGATCTTGCTGTTTTTACCCGTCCCGTTGGCATGGTATACGTTTCGTGGTCTTCGGCAGACGGCAAAGAGCACGACGTTTCGGTAACATTAACCGCAAGCGAAGAGCTTTGCCTTGACCATGCAAATCAGGACGAGGTCTCCGTTGAAGCCATTGAGCATAACGGCATCGTTTCCGTTAAAATGGGAAGCGTTTCCCAGCCCGTGCTCGAAAAATGCGGCGACGATATCCGCATAAACTGGGGATATTTCTATCTTTCTTCCGACAGCGGCGAATCCCACATCTTTACGGAAAACCTTATGACAAACGTTGGCATAAGCCGAAAGGTTTGCCCCAAGGGCGCACTGTTTACGCTTGCCTACGACGATATTGAGAGCCTGGTTTATTTCGGAGAGCATCTGCGCTCTTTCTGGAACAGATCGGGAGCAAGCATTCTTTCCGAGATCGAAGCTACCTTCCGCGACAGAGAGTTTCTTTGCGCCAGATGCGACGAGTTCGATAAAAAGCTTTGGGATGATGCCGAAAAATGCGGCGGCATCCTCTTTGACCACGCCTCTGGCAT
>JAZRMD010000117.1:0-8058 GCA_045647285.1 Acutalibacteraceae bacterium | reverse complement strand
ACGGGCGGCCAGAGCCACCGCCCGGGCATTGACCGCCGGGGGCACCTCGTGCTGTAGCAGCAGTATGTTGGCCCCGGCGATCTCCTGCTCAAAGGCATCCACGTCCCGGGGGGTCAGCTCGGCGCTCTTATACTCGGTGACCCGGTTTTCCCCGTGCTTGTCGGTCAGAATGTACGCAAAGGGGGTGCGTCCACCGGGTTTGACCGCCAGAGTGGCCCGTACCCCCTGCTCCTGCAGGGTGCGGCGGCACATATCCCCGGCAGCATCGTTCCCCACCGCCGCCAGAAAGGACACGTCTGCTCCCATCCGGACGGCGGCAATGGCTTGGTTACTGCCCTTGCCCCCCATCTCCTCGTGGACGGAGGTGGCCATGACCGTTTCACCCTTTTCGTGAAAGTGATCGGCCGTCATACACACCGAATGACCGCAAATGCCGATAACGGCTATCTTCACCATAGCGCTCTCTCCTTATAAGTGCTTGATACGGGGCAGATACCGGTCCACCAGACCACGGTTGTGGTCCGCACCGCCGGGCACGTTACCGCTGCGGTACACCGGCACCGCCACGCCACGCTCGGCGGCTTCGCCGGCTCCCTCCAGCAACACCGCCTGCAGAATAAAGGAGCCGGCGGCGGTGGATACGCTGCCCATGGGAACGTCCACCCCCGGCAGGGTCATGACGGCGTCCCCGTGGGGAACCCGGTTGTCTATAAACAAGTCCACGCACTCCTGCAACATCGGGGTCTGCCCCTTATCCTGCAGATAGTCGCTGGAGGCGATGCCTACGGTGGGGATGCCCTGCTGACGAGCCGCCAGAGCCAGTTCCACCGGCACGGCGTTCTTGCCGGAGGTGGAGATGACGATGAGCAGGTCTTTCGGGGTCAGGCAATACCGCTTAAGGATGCTGGGGGCAATGCCGGATATCTTTTCCATCACACTGCTCTTGGCGGCGCCGTTGTGCAACATCAGGTCGGTGTCCAGCATGGCGCTGACGTTGGCCAGACCTCCGGCCCGGTAAAAACAGTCCAAACCCAACAGATGGGAATGACCGCACCCGAACAGGTAGATAAGACCGTCGGCGGCCAGGGTATCGGCTACCATCTGTGCCGCCCGGAGCATAGGCTCCCGTTGGGTGTCCCGCACCTCGGCAAGCAGGCCCGTCACACACGCATAATATGCATCAATCATCATGGCGCACCCTCTTATAGTTACGTCCGATGGCGTCCCACAGCTCCAAGGGGTCCTTGGCCGCCACACTGGTGCCGTAGCCTCCCCGATAGGTCCAGGTAGCCAAACGGTCTACCCCCAGTTGCTCGTACATATCCACCACCCGGTCGATCTGGGCAAAGTCGTCCGGGCGCTTATGGTAGCCCATGAGCCACCGTTCGGACTGCTTGCCGTACTTCTTCGCCATCGCAACGGTGCGCTCGGTGATCTCCCGGAAGAAGCTCTCCGGCAGACTCCAGTTGATAATGGTGGTGGAGAATACGTCAAAGTACGGACAGGATGCCACCATCTCCCAGTTGTCATAGCCACGCAACTCGGTGACGTAATAGGAGTTGAGGGTGGCGTGGACGCAGCAGGTGATCTCCAGCGCCGGGTTATATTCCTTGAGGGCCTTGGAGGTGTCCGACAGGGTAAACAGCGCCTCTCGCCACCGGAACTGCTTGACGTCGTCGTTCATAAACTTGGGCATCTCATAGCCGTAGTAATCGGCAAACTTCTTCATACATTCGGGGCAACGGCAGGACCAGTCATCCCCGGCACCGCCGGTAATGGAGGCGTAGGCCTTGGGGTACGCATAGTGGGGCTCATCCCAGAAGAAGCCATCCACCTCCGTCTCCCGGGCAAGTTTGAGGCACAGGCCCTTAAAGTAATCCCGGAAGGCGTTGGTGTTAAAGCAGGCGGCGTTGAGCACCTCCCCGGTATAGGCGGATACCTGCCGGTGATGGATATTGTTCTGCAAAAACAGGCTCACCTGTTCACCGCCAAAGTACTTGCCGATGCCCCAGGTGTCCGCCAATACACGCAGACCCAGGGAGTGGGCCGCCTTGACCACATTGTTGATGTTGGGGAACCAGAAGTCCATATCGAATTCGGTGATGGCCAGAATCACGGTGTCACAACCGTGCTCTTTCATCTCCTGAAAGTCTGCCAGCGCATGTTCCACGTAATTAAATCCGTAATAACTGACCGCCGTATGCTGAATCGCCATAATGCATCTCTCCTTACTTAATGATCGATCTGTTCTTTGCCCCAGCCGGCATCCCGATAGGACAGGCCCTCAAAGCCCACCCGACGCAACAGGGTGGCGGTGACCGTATGCCGGTCGGCGTAGTCGCTCCAGCCAAACAGCCTGGCTCCGCACGTCTGGGCACAGCCGGGAACGCCGTACATCTCCCCCTTAAGGGTGTGCCAGGTGGTGAGCATCAGCCCAAACAGACCCTCCTGCTCTATGGTATCGATATGGGCGGTGTAGTTGGCCTCGGTAAGCCACGGAGCGCCCATCACGTCCCCCTGTCCGGCCAGGGACTGCAGGGTGGCTGCCGGCGCCTGCTTGGCCCTGTACTGCCAGTCCACCATCACCGCAGACGGGTGCAGAGCCGCACGCAGACGGGCGGCCTCGTCCGCACCGGCGGTGGCCACGTAACCCGGGTCGGCGTTGCCCTCTAACAGCATATCCATCCACAGCATGGGACGGCGGCCCTCTGCCGCCACCTGGGCGGTCAGGGCGCCCAGATAGGTCGGTAACTGCCGGCGCAACGCCGGACAGTTGGAGATATAATACGCTTCATCACAGCCGATATGTACGTACTCTCCCTCTCCAAACAGGTCGTACAGCTCCTGCCGCATCTGTGTCAGCAGGTCTACCGCCGCCGGGTTTTCTATATTCCAAGCCCATCCGTCGGGGGTAAACAGCTCCTGCCGGGTGGGGTCCTGATCCAGCACCACGTGCTTGCCGTAGCACAGCCGGGAGGCGGTGGCGTGACCCAGGGAGTTGACCATGGGCACCGGCTCCATCCCCAGATGGCGCATCTCGGCTACCAGATCCCGTACCTCGTCCTTGGTAAAGGCGTGGGGCCACGCTAAGCACCCAAGGCAGTCGTACGCCACCATACCCCAGAATTCCAGTACAATATGGGTGTACTGACACAGCCCACACAACCGGATAAGCCGCTTTATAAACGTAAGGTCGTTCTCCGGAAACACGCACAGGTGCACCATCCGGTTGCGCAGTCGGTAGCGGCCGTCCAGCGTCGTGGGAGCCAACCGGATGCCCCCGTCCTTGTAGTCCATCTGCATCAGCAGGACCATTACCCCCCGGACCAGTCCACCGTAGTCCGCCCCACGCACGGCGGCACCGGTATCGGTGACGGACAGGGCGTATTCGCTCCCCGGAGCCACCGGGGGCGGTGTGGCCGTACCCAGTACGAAGGTCAGCGGCTCGCCGGCGGTCAGGGACAGAAAGCCATTGCCAAGAGTAAAGCTCTTCCACAGCCGGTGGACGGTGGGGTTATCCAACCGTTGGTCACCCTTAGCGGTAGCGTGTAAGTCTATGGTGTACATACCCATACCTCCTTTTAAGGTCAGTATAGCAACTCGTCGGCAAAATACCACCCACATTTCTGCCAAAAAGGTGGGCTTTTCAACCTTGCACAAGCCGCAAAAAAGGGATATACTGGCGCAGAGGTGGAAAATATGCTGTTTGAGAACACGCCCATTACGGGCATCGTGGCGGTCAGCCGCCTATGTTGGGACGCCCAATCCTGCCGGGTGGCGCCCCGTCCTTACGGGGCGTTGGCCTACCGGGTCCGGGGAAGCGCCCGTATCGGGTGTGCCGGACAGGACTACGCCGTGGCACCCAAGGAGGTGCTGTATCTCCCCCAGGGGGTGGGATACACCGCCGACTACACCGCCACCGAGCTTATTGTCATTCACTTTACGGCGGCACTCCCGGATACGGAGATACGGGTATACACCCCCACCGACAGCCGGGAGATCTGTGAACTGTTTCGCCGAGCCCACGACCTGTGGAGAGATAAGCAGCCGGGGTATCCGGCGATGGTGATGGGCCTCTTATACATCATACTGGGCGTATTGGAGAATCAGGAACGGCGAAGCGCCACCGATGACGCCTTTGGGACGGCTATGGACTATCTGCACCGGCACTATACCGATACCGACCTGTCGGTGGGGCAGATGTGCGCCGCCGCCGGTATGGGGGAAAGTCATTTTCGCCGGCAGTTTCGCCTACAGTACGGGCAGACCCCGGTGGCCTACATCACGGCCCGGCGGCTGGAACACGCCCGGGACCTCATCGCCGGGGGGACGCCGGTGGAAGCGGCGGCGGTGGCCAGCGGCTTTGCGGACCCCAAATATTTTGCCCGAGTGGTCAAACGGCACTACGGCTGTACCCCCCGACAGCTCAAGCAGTACGGAAAGTAAAAAAGATGTGCGGAAGCTTCCGCACATCTTTTTTTGTATCATTGGAGCAGGGCCAACAGCTCGTCCGGGGACAGGGCGGTGATATCCACGCCGCCTTCCCCGATGACCGACTCGGCCAGTTGCCATTTATCCTCCTGCAGACGCAGGATCTTTTCTTCAATGGTGTCCCTTGCCACCAGACGGACCACCTGCACCGGGTTCTTCTGCCCAATGCGGTGGGCCCGGTCGGTGGCCTGATTCTGCACCGACAGATTCCACCAAGGGTCGTAGTGGATCACCATATCCGCCCCCACCAGATTAAGACCGGTGCCTCCGGCCTTGAGGGAGATAAGGAACACGGCGGTATCGTCCGTATTAAAGGCGTCCACCAGCGCAGTACGCTCAGGCGCCGGGGTGGAGCCTTGCAACAGGTAGTGGGATATGCCCTCCTCCTGCAGTCGTTGCCGGATGAGTTCCAGCATGGAGGTGAACTGGGAGAATAAGAGCACCTTATGCCCCCCGTCGGCGGCCTGGCGCAGTAATTCCATACAGGCTTCCAGCTTACAGCTTTGGCCGGTGTACCCCTCACAGCACAGCCGGGGGTCACAGCACAACTGCCGTAGCCTGGTCAGCAGGGCCAGGACGGTCATCCGCCCTTGCCCGGACAGACTGCCCCGGCTATGCTCCAACTGGTCACGCAGAGCCCCCAGGGTGTCGGTGTACACCAGGCGCTGGGGCGTTTCCATGGTAGCCGGGAGTACCCGTTCGGTCTTGGGGGGCAGTTCGGTGAGCACCTGCCGCTTAAGACGGCGCAGAATAAAGGGGGACGCCAGCCGTCCCAGCCGTTCCAGCGCCCGGGTATCCCCCTGCCGGACAATGGGAATCTCGTACCGGTCCCGGAACCGAGGGTAGGTGAACAACAACCCCGGCATCAGAAAGTCAAAGATGCTCCACAGTTCGCTCAGCCGGTTTTCCACCGGGGTGCCGGTGAGGGCAAACCGTTGGGCAGACTGCACCGCCTTGACCGCCTTGGCGTTCTGGGTGTGGCTGTTCTTGATATATTGGGCCTCGTCCAGAATATGATACCGGAAGATAAGGTCCCGGTAGCCTTGCAGGTCCCGTTTGAGCATATCGTAGGAGGTAATCAGCACGTCGTAGTCCGCCGCCCGGGTGAGTCTTTCGGCCCGGGTGGCGGCGTCCCCGGTGATGCACAGGGTCCGCAGAGCCGGGGCAAACCGGGCGATCTCCCGTTCCCACCCGGCGCACAGGGAGGTGGGGCACACCACCAACGAGGGGCGGTGGTCCTCCCCCTGCTCCTTGGCGGCCAGCAGCAGGGCAATCATCTGCACCGTCTTGCCCAGGCCCATATCGTCTGCCAGAATACCGCCAAACCCTAAGGCTTCCATGGTCCTAAGCCACCGGTAGCCGCTTTTCTGGTAAGGGCGCAGGACGGGGGCTAGACTTTCGGGTACGGGATAGGCGTTTTCCGTGGCGGTGCGGCATCGCTCGGTCAGGCCCCGGAACAGGTCGTCCCGGTGGATGTACACACCCTCCCGTTGCCGGAGCACCTGTTCCAGATACAGGGCCCGATACTTGGGCAGGGACACGTGTCCGGCCCGTAACTGGGCGTCGCTGATGCCCAGGCCGTCCGCCAACTCGCACAGACCGGTCAGCACCTGGTCGTCCAGCCGGATAAACCGGCCGCTTTGCAGACGGTGGTATGTCTTATGCTCCCGGTAGCCGGTGAGGATGCCGGCTAAGTCCTCCGGGGACAGGGTGGGTATCTCCACGTCCAGTTCCAGCAGGTCGCTGTTCAGACGCACCCCCACCGACAGTCGGGGGGTGGGCACCACCGATAGCCGGTCAAAGCTGTCGGAGGCGTACACGGTGGCCACCGTCCGCAGGGCGGTCACCCCTTGGGTGACAAAGGCAAACAGACCGTCCTCGTCCCCCCGGTAGACCAACAGGCCGGTGGAGGGCTGTAAGGCGGTAAACTGGGGGCGGATGACCGCATCCGCACGCATCTCCCCCACCGGGTCACGCCAGGGCTGGGACGGTTGAGGGACGGTGGGAAAGGCCTGTACCGTATCCTCTCCGTACACGTACAGCACCCGGGCGGTCACCGTGTCCGGCTCGGGACTGTCCAGATAGATCTGTGTCTGCAAGGGACGGGGGCGGTAGGCGTCCAAGGCATCCGTATCCCCTTGCAGGGCCACGTGGGGCGCCACCGTGCGCAACACGCAGGAGCAGAGGGAGGGCAGAGCCTGCGGCGCCACGTACAGTCCCTGGGCGGCGGTACGCATGGTGCTAAGCCACTCGGTCATCCGGCGTCCGTAGTCCGCACCGGTGCGCCACAGGGTATCCTGCCACAGCACGTACAGACCGGACAGACCGGCGGCAAAAGGTACGTCCTCTCCGCACAGCCGGACCCCCTCACCCTGCCGCTGTACCGTCACCGGCAGGGAAGGCTCCCCGGTCATAAAGGCGATGGGGCGCTCGGAGGCATCCCGTAAGCACACCGTCTGCCCCTCGTACAGAGCAAAAAATCGGTCCAGACCGGCCCGGGTCAGCAACAGTTCTCCGGCCGCCACGCCGGTGCCGGACACCGGAGGACGGCTGCACAGTTCCCCCATCAGGAAGGTGAGCAACGGGCGGCTCTCGGGGGTAAAACTGTCCGGGTGATGGCGCAGGGTCAGGTGCTTACCGTACTCCACCGTTTCCCCCGTAGCCATATATTCCCCAAACCGGGTAAGATTCTTGATCACGTAGGGACGGGTCTGTCCCACCGTAAAGGTCAGCACCGGGCGTCCGGTACTAAGGGACAGGGTGGGGGTCAGGGTCACCGGCCCCTCCTGTGTGCCGGAGGTCAGCCGGGCGCTTTCCGCCGTCATATAGCGGTCGATGAGCCGGGTGGCCGCCGGGTCGGTGGCGGTGGGAAACTGCGGACGGGTGAGCAACTGCCCGGCGGTGGGCAGGTCGGCTATCATATCCCGGTAATACTTGTGTACCAGCACCGCCACCACGTGTTTGCACGCCCCCTCGCCCGGACGGAACTGGGGACAGCCGCACTCCATATATTCCGGCTCGCCATCACCGTCAAACCCCACCTCCACGTGGTAGGGGCGGTCCCCCTCCACGGCGGTGGCGGTCAGATACGACGGGTAAAAGGGGGTGGCCTGCTCGGTCACGTCCCGTACCCATCCGGCGTTGTAACCCCCCACGCCACGCAGGTAAACCTGCCGGTTGGGCGCCAGAGCGCTGATTTTTTTAAGCGGAAAAAACGGCATCATTCTCACCTCTTTGTAGCCAAATAGTATACCACAAAAACCGTGTCAAAGCAAGAAGAAAAGAGCCAAACGGAAACAATTTCCGTCCCTTGACAAAGGGGCGTTGGATTTGGTATACTGAAGGATGTATAAAAAGCAGGATTGCATCCATTCAAGGAGATGACGATATGAGCAACATTCCGGAATTGTTTGGGAGTATGGTGTTTAACGATGAGGTGATGCAGGAGCGTCTGCCGGAGGACACCTATCGGGCGCTGCGCCGCACCATGCAAAACGGCAAGCACCTGGACCCCAACGTGGCCAGCGTGGTAGCCAACGTAATGAAGGACTGGGCCATCGAAAAGGG
>JAZRMD010000116.1:0-2430 GCA_045647285.1 Acutalibacteraceae bacterium | reverse complement strand
TGGGGCACGCCCACCTCGTCCAGCGCCCGTCCCAACGCTTCCGAAGCGGCTACCGACTCGGTCATCAGCAATACCGGGCGTCCGGTCTCATACATTTCGGCGGTCTGGTTGGCAATATAGCGGTTTTTGGCCTCTTCGGTGTAGAACACCGCCGGCGGATGGTTGATGCGCTTGGAGGGGACGTTGGTGGGGACGGGGAACACCTCCATCCCATACACCTCCCGGAACTCCCGGCGCATACCAGATGCGGTGGCGGTGGTACCGGCCCGGAGGGCAAAGCTGTCCATATATTCCCGGACGGTATGACACTCCAACACCTTGTTCTCACACAACAGACTCCCGGGTATGGTCAGATTTTCCCGGCAGCAGAGAAAATAGGTGTACCACGCATTCATTTCGTCGAAGGTGCCGCTAAACGTATCCTCCCGGTACACCCGGCCGTCTTCCACAAAGTAATCTTTATCCTTTTCGTAGTACCACAGACAGCAGATGCCCACATTCAGCGCTGTTTCCAGCGCCGCCGCCTTCTGGGAAGACAAGGACGCCTGCCAGTCGGGGAACATCTGCTCTATCCGACTGTACATAGCCGGAAGACAGCGAACGGTGTGGTTCTCCGTATACTCAAAGTACAGGCCCTCTCCCTGTCGGGTGATGGCGGCGAGTACCTGCAACACCCGGTGGGCCAGGGGACGGTTGTTGACCACGATCTCTTCGCTGACAAAGCGGTATTCCTTGGCCCCTTCCGCCACCATAGTCTGCTCGGCTTCATCCACCAGCACCACCTCTTGGCGAGGCGGCTGCGTATCAAACTCAACGGCGTCTTTTTGCCGGGCGTAGATGCCGCCCTTTACGGTGGCGTACAGGATATCCGCAGAGCGTATCTCTTTCCAGGGCAGCGTGTGGGCCAACAGACCCACCCGACAGCCCAGGCTCTCCAACAGAGGACGCATCCACTGGTAGTTGCGCCGGGTCAGGTGCTTGGAGGAGTCCACTATGTACACCCGGCGGCCGTACAGGCTATGCAGGTAAGCC
Source organism: Acutalibacteraceae bacterium (assembly GCA_045647285.1). GTDB lineage: Bacteria > Bacillota > Clostridia > Oscillospirales > Acutalibacteraceae > UBA5905. Next base: position 1,398 of record JAZRMD010000116.1, on the reverse strand, counting down.
GCCAGGGGGATGGTATAGGTCTTGCCCTCGCCGTTCTGTATCTCGGCTATCTTGCCGTCCACCATGGCGGCACCGCCCACGTACTGCACATAGTGGTGGCGGTACCCCAAGGTACGCATACCCACCCCGCTGACCAAGGCAAAAGCCTCCGGAGCCAGGCGTTCCCACGGCGTACCCTCCCGGGCTTTCTGCCTTAGGCGGTCGCCCAACGCCGTCAGTTCTTCCTGCGTGAGGGCGCTGTAATCCAACGCCATGGCCCCCTCCGCTATGGCGGCGTACCGGGCCATAGCCCGGCGGTCCTCCCGTTCGGCGGGGTAGGTGCGGTAGTAATCTATGTAATTATCCGCTTCGTCCGTAAAGGTCTCGGCAACGATCGGCTCTTCCAGAGCCTGGCGGACCAGGTATAATTCCTGCAACTGGGCGGCGGTTTCTTCGGTGTCCATATCCGACTCTTCGGGGAGGGACTGCAACAGCTCCTTAGCGTTGTCCGTATCTCCCTGGGCGATATAGGCGTCTGTCAGCTCCCCCATCAGATCCACCAGGGCCTCCCGGCTAAGGGGGTGGGGTACCTTGGTAAGCTGCTCACAGCAGTTTTCCGCCTCGTCGTACCGGTGGTTGGCCACCATGGCGCAACCGCCCATATGCAGCAGAACGGCTTGGACTTCCGCCAATTCCTTGCCGTTCTTAAACAGGTCGTCCTGGGCGTTTTCCAGCGTGTAGGCCGCAAGGGCCATTACCCGGTCAAACTCATCCTCGTACAGATCCAACCGGTGCAAGATTTTGGCGTACGTAAGCAGAAAGATAAACGCGGCGGAATCCGGGGGAAATCCCAGCTCTTCGCACAGGGTCAGCCACGCCCGGCATATCCGCAGACACTGGTGCCGTCTTTCCGAAAATGCGATCTGCAGACTGCGGCCGTACTGACACAGGCAATAGATGAGCTCCCCGGCTACGTCCTCCCCCCACCAACACATGGCCTGGACGGCGTTCTCGTACGCAGCGATAACGTCACCTCGCCCGGAGAAAGCCACCGCACTGAAGCGTTGCAGTACCTGCTGCAGCTGGGGGTTCTCCACGTCTTGCACCAACGCTTCAAACTCCTGTAGCGACTCCTCGTTAAAAGCCAGACGGTGCAGACGCTCCTGCAGGCTGTCCTGCCCCTCTCCCAGAGGGTCTTCCAGGGAGGTAGACGACAGGGTGCGCCGCAACAGATCGCCAATGCTCTCCAGCGCTTGGCTCAGAGGTGCATCGTCCTCCGGCATCTCCTCCTGCGCCTGGGTCAACAGCGTCTTTACGTCGTCCACCGTAAAGGTGTCGTCCCCCTCGTCCAATATGGCCAGAATACCGGCCACCATCTGGGCCATAGCCCGACGGTGGGTGCAGAGAAAATACCGTTCC
>JAZRMD010000115.1:0-2268 GCA_045647285.1 Acutalibacteraceae bacterium | reverse complement strand
ACCCCCTCGCAAGGAGTCCATCCAGATGGTGGTAAACTCCCGGATACGAGAGTGGGTCATTAGTTCCCGGGACATAACCGCTACGTCGTAGGCGCAGGAATACCCTGTGTCATCCAGGCCGCTGCAATCCACAAAATTCGTGTTTTTCAGCCCCAGAGCGGCGGCCCGGCTATTCATAGCCGCCACAAACGCTTCCAACGTACCGCTGATATGCTCCGCCAACGCCGTGCACGCATCGTTGGCCGACACTACGGCGGCGGCCTTAACCAAGTCTTGTACCGTCATGATCTCGCCCGGTTCCAACCATATCTGTGACCCACCCATGGAAGCGGCACGGTCGGAACAGGTGATCGTTTCTTCCCACTTAAGGCGTCCTTCATCAATGGCTTCCATTACCAGCAGCAGGGTCATCACCTTGGTGACCGAGGCAATCGGCACCTGCACGTAGGGGTCCTGCTCAAACAGTATGCGGCCACTCCCCTGGTCCATCAGCACGGCGCCCTTAGCCTTGACCGAAAGGGCGCCCTGCGTGGCCGGAGCCATAGTGGGCCACGCCACCCCATCGTCATCCAGCAACTCGGTCAGCGGAATACCGTTTCCCTCGTCGTACATCACCGTACTCCCTGCCGTTACTGGTAAGGGTAACACCGTCAGCACTATCGCCATGATCATAGCCAACCATCGGCATCTCCTCGTTGTCATTGCCATCTTCCTCCCTGTAGTAATATACTGAATTATATGGATACCAACGGAAAGATAGTGCAAAAAATGAAAATTTTTCTCCTTTTACTCAAAAAGGTGTTTATTTTTTTGCATAAAAGCAATATAATGGTGTAGTAGAGTGATAAGAGGAAGGACTGACACTATGCCTGAACACAACCTCTTGGACGGTGTACGCCGCATCCACTTTGTGGGTATCGGCGGCTCCGGCATGAGCCCCTTGGCGGAGATACTGCACGCCAAAGGGTATATACTGACCGGCACCGACCAGAATGAATCCGATAATCTTAACCGCATAAGGGCGTTGGGGATACCGGTGACTATGACCTTTGCCGCCGAAAACATTGACGGAGCAGATATGGTGGTGTACACCGTGGCCATTCCCGAGGACAACCCGGAATTGGTTGCCACCCGTGCAAAGGGCATCCCCCTGCTGGAACGGGCCAAACTGCTGGGTTGGATATCCCGGCAATTCGGCAACACGGTGGCGGTGGCCGGCACCCACGGAAAGACCACGTCCACCTCGATGCTGTGTCAGATACTGCTGGAAGCTGACACCGACCCCAGCATCTTCATCGGCGGTCGTCTGCCTAAGATCAACGCCAACGGGCACGCCGGCACCAACGACACCATGGTGTGCGAGGCCTGTGAGTTTAAGGACCACTATCTGGAGATGACTCCGGCTATCAGCATCATCCTCAACGTGGATGCGGACCATCTGGATTACTTTGGAGATCTAGACGGAGTCATCCGTTCCTTCCGGCAATTTGCTCGTCAGACCACCGGCACCATCGTCTACAACGGAGACGACGCCAACACCCGTCGGGCGGTAGAAGGCTTGGACAACGCCGCCCTCCAATCCTACGGTCTTACCGACGGCAACGATTGGCAAGCCAAGAACGTTCACACGGTACGGGGGTCTTACGGCGCCTACGATCTGTATTACAAGGGCAAGTTCCTCTGCCCCGTTGAGTTAGGGGTGCCCGGCGAACACAACGTACATAACTCATTAGGCGTGGCGGCCGCCGCCACCTTGTGCGGTATGACCCCCCAACAGATCGCCGACGGCATACGCGCCTTTACCGGCGCCGGACGGCGCTTTGAGTTTTTGGGCACCTATGCGGACGTGACGGTGGCAGACGACTATGCCCACCACCCCACCGAAATCACCGCCACCATTGAGGCCGCCAAGCGACTGGAACACCGGCAAGTGTGGGCCATATTCCAGCCCTTCACCTTCTCCCGGACCGCCCGGCATCTGGAAGAGTTTGCACAAGCACTGTCCTTGGCCGACCACGCTGTGGTCAGCGACATTATGGGGTCCCGGGAGGTCAATACGTGGGGAGTACACTCCACCCAGATAACCGACCGCATCAACGGGGGTGTATATCTGGCCACCTTCCCGGAGATAGCCGATTATGTAGCCGACCACGTACAACCCGGCGACCTGGTACTGACCATGGGCGGCGGCGACGTGTACAAGTGCGCGCGGATGATTATTGCCCGACTTAAGGAAAAAGAATAAACTAAGGAGCCACCGATACCGGT
>JAZRMD010000114.1:0-8017 GCA_045647285.1 Acutalibacteraceae bacterium | reverse complement strand
GGAATACGATAAGAAGTACGAGGGTGTGGCCCGCAGTCTGCTCGGTCACATCGTGGTGGCGGAGGACCTGGACTATGCCGTATCTATGGGGCGCCGTCACGGATATAAGTTCCGTATTGTGACTCTGGACGGTCAGGTAGTCAACGCCGGTGGCTCTATGACCGGTGGTTCCAACGTTAAGGGGGCTGGATTGCTGTCCCGTCGGGCAGAGATTGAGCGTCTGCGCCAGACGGCCACCGAGGAGATGGAAAAACTTACCGACGCCCGGGAGCGCTTCCGCACTATGCAGGAGGACGTGGCGGCAGTAGAAGCCCAGTTGACCGGCGCCCGGGGCGAACTGACCACGGCGCAGGAAGATAAGATCCGTCTGGAAGGCGAGGTCCGTCGTCTGCGTGAGCAGGCGGAGCAAAACCGTCAGGCCGCCGAAGAAGCCGCCCGGGAGATCACCGCCTTGGGTGAGCGTGGCGAAGCCTGCCGCCGGGCCATAGAAGATGCTCAGGCCGAAACCGCCCGGTTAACGGCCCGTCAGCAGGAGATCGAGACGGAGTTGATTGCTCTCAGCGGCGGTCGTCAGCAGTTGACCGAGCAACGGGAGGCTCTGTCCGCCCGTATTGCGGAGCAGAAGTTGGCCGCTTTCAGCGCAGAAAAAGAGATCGAAAGTCTGTTGGCAGCCATTGAAGAATTGCGTGCCCGTCAGCAGGATGCGGACGGCCATACCCGGCTGTTGGAACAGCAGATTGTTGAGTTGGAACAGGCCAACAAAGAGATCGCCCGGCGCATCGAGGACTTAAAGCAGCAAGCGGCCGGTCTGCGTGAGCAGGCGGCGGCGTCTGCGGACGTGATTGCGGCCCTGGTGGAGCAACGGTCCCAGGGCGAGGCCCGGCAGACCCAGTTGCGTCTGCAGTCCCGTGAAAAGAGCGAAGAGCGTGAGCGTATGGGCCAGGAAGTGGCCCGTCTGGAAGAGAAGACCATCGCCATCAAGAAGGATGTGGACGACCTGTCCCGTCGTCTGTACGAGGAGTACGAACTGACCCGTATGGAAGCGGAGGCGGTAGCCAAGCCTATTGACAATCTGACCGAAGCCAACCGTCGGGTGGCGGAACTCAAAAATAAGATTCGTGCCTTGGGTAGCGTCAACGTACAGGCTATTGAGGAGTTTAAAGAAGTCAACGAGCGCTATCAGTTTATGAAGGCCCAGATTACCGACGTAGAAAACACCAAGAACGAATTGTTGCGCCAGATTGGGGATTTGACCGCCCAGATGCGCGAGGTGTTTCTGGAACGCTTTAAGCAGATCAATTACCAGTACGGCATCGTCTTTGCCGAGCTGTTTGGCGGCGGTAAGGGCGAACTGCGCTTGAGTGACCCGGAGGATATTCTGGGCTCGGGCATCGATATGTTTATTCAGCCCCCAGGCAAGGTCATACTTAATCTGGAAGCCTTATCTGGCGGTGAAAAAGCCTTGGCGGCCACCGCCCTGCTGTTTGCCATTCTCAAGGTCACTCCGTCCCCCTTCTGTGTGCTGGACGAGGTGGAAGCGGCTCTGGATGACGTGAACGTGGACCGGTACGCCAACTATCTGCGCCGTATGTGTGACCGCAGTCAGTTTATTTCCATCACCCACCGACGGGGTACGATGGAAGAGGCGGATACGCTGTACGGCGTGACCATGCAGGAGCGCGGTGTGTCCAAGCTGTTGGAACTGCGTGCCAGCGAGGTGGAGCAGAAACTGGGTCTGAAACTGGATGGTTCGGAGGAGTAAACCATGGGTCTTTTTGGTAAAATAGGGGAGGGTCTTAAAAAGACTCGTGACTCGTTAATGCATTCTATGAACGCTATGTTGCATAGCTTTACCCGTATTGACGACGACCTGTTTGAAGAGTTGGAGGAAATACTGGTGATGGGGGACGTGGGCACCACCACGGCCTCCCACATCTGTAACCGTCTGCGTGTCGCCGTCAAGGAGCAGGGGATTACCGACCCGACCGCCATTCGTGGATTGCTTAAGGATACGGTGGCGCAGATGCTGGACGGTGGACAGCAGTTGCATATGGCGACCAAGCCGTCGGTGATACTGGTCATCGGTGTCAACGGCGTGGGCAAGACCACCACCATCGGCAAGATGGCCGCCCGGCTCAAGGCCGAGGGCAACAAGGTCATTCTGGGTGCGGCGGATACCTTCCGGGCCGCCGCCATTGAGCAGTTGGAGATCTGGGCACAGCGTGCCGGGGTGGATATTGTTAAGCATACGCAGGGCGCCGACCCGGCGGCGGTGGTGTTTGACACCATTGCGGCGGCCAAGGCCCGGGGCGCAGATGTGATTATCTGCGACACCGCCGGCCGACTGCACAACAAGAAGAATCTGATGGATGAACTAGCTAAGATCGGCCGTATCATTGACCGGGAATTACCCGATGCGGACAAGGAAATGTTGCTGGTGGTGGACGCTACCACCGGACAGAATGCGGTCAACCAGGCCCGTCAGTTTAAGGAAGCTGCCGGTATCACCGGCATTGTGCTGACCAAGTTGGACGGTACCGCCCGAGGCGGTGTGGTGTTGGCCATCCGGGAAGATCTGGACGTACCGGTTAAGTTCGTGGGCGTAGGCGAAGGGGTAGACGATCTGCAGCCCTTTGACCCCCAACTGTTTGCCGCCGGTCTGTTTGATGAATGAGGTGCAGGAAGATGAAATATATTATTGCTACGCACAACGCCCATAAACTGCAGGAGATCAGCCGTATATTGGAGCCTCTGGGCATTGAGGCGGTCACCGACCGCCAGTTGGGTATAGAACTGCCCGAAGCGGAGGAGACCGGCACCACCTTTGCGGAAAACGCCTACATTAAGGCACAGTCTGCCTGTGAGTTTTCCGGTCTGCCGGCTATTGCGGACGATTCCGGCTTGGTGGTGGACGCTCTGGACGGACGTCCCGGCGTGTATTCCGCCCGGTACGGCGGCGAAGGACTGGATGACAACGACCGCAACTGCCTGTTGCTTAAGGAACTGGAGCAGGTGCCGGCCGGACAGCGTCAGGCCCGGTTTGTGTCGGCTGTCTGTTGCGTATTTCCCGGTGGCGATACCCTGACCACCGAAGGGGTGGTAGAAGGGGAGATCGGCTTTGCTCCGGCGGGCGAGAACGGCTTTGGATACGACCCCCTGTTCTATGTGGGGGACCGCACCACCGCCGAGATGTCCCCGGAAGAGAAGGACGCTATCAGTCACCGGGGCAGAGCCTTGGAGGCTTTTGCGGTGAAATTACGGGCGTATCTGAACAAGAGTACTTAAGTAAGGAGAACATTTATGGTATTGACCAGCAAACAACGCGCCTATCTGCGCGGATTAGCCAATAAGTTGGAGCCTATCGTACACGCCGGTAAAGGCGGTGTTTCGGACGCTATGATCAAGCAGGCGGACGACGCTCTGGAAGCCCGGGAGTTGATTAAGGGCAAGGTGCTGGAAACGGCACCGGCTACCGCCCGTGAGGTGGCGGAGGAGATTGCCGGGCGTGTCAATGCGCAGGTGGTACAGGTGGTGGGACGCACCTTCGTGCTGTTTCGCCAGAAGGAGAAGGAATCTCAGATTACCTTGCCTCGCAAATAATATAAAAAAGGAGTGGGCATGATGAAGAAGATGGGTCTGTTTGGCGGTACCTTTGACCCCATCCACGAGAGCCACGTATCCATGGCGTTGCGGCTGTGCGACGTGTTGGGCCTGGACGGCGTGATGTTGATGCCCACATACGTGCCGCCCCACAAGTTAAAAACCAGTATGGCGGATGCCTCCGACCGGTTGATGATGTGCCGGTTAGCCACCGCTGACCATCCCCGTCTGACCGTGTCGGATATGGAGATACAACGAGGCGGCGCCAGTTTTACGGCGGATACGCTGGAGGAACTGGGGCGTCAGTATCCGGATACCCAATGGTATCTGTTTACCGGCGCAGATATGTTTATGACCTTACGTACTTGGTATCGGTATGCGGATATTATCCGTATGGCGGTGCTATGCGCTGTTCCACGGGAGGACGTTTGCGCCGCTATGTTGCGTGAATACGCAGCACAGATGGAGCAGGACGGCGCTATGTGTTACGTGGACGACCAGCCGGAACGACCGGTATCGTCTACGGATATCCGTCGTCGTTTGCACAACGGCGAAAGTTTGGACGGACTGGTGTCCCCCTCGGTGGAAGCCTATATCCGTCAACGAGGGTTGTATACCGATGCGCCGATGACCGAGCGCACCCCAGATGAGCAGTATAAGGCCATTATCCGCACCCGATTGACCGATTACCGGTATCATCACTCCCTGTGCGTGGCGCAGGAGGCCGCCCGTCTTGCCCGACGCTATGGCGCCGATGCGGATAAGGCGTATACGGCCGGTATTTTGCACGATATTATGAAGGATACGGATAAAAATGCACAGTTGCAAATCCTATCCGACTTTGCTATACTGTTGGACGAGGTGGAGAGGGTTTCTCCCACCTTGTATCACGCCCGGGCAGGTGAGGCGTTCCTGCGGCATATTTTGCAGGTGCAGGACGAGGATGTACTGACGGCGGTGCGGTATCATACCACCGGCCGTGCGGGTATGTCCTTGCTGGAAAAGGTGCTGTTTGTGGCGGATTTTACCTCCGCCGACCGGGATTATGACGATGTGGAAGAGATGCGCCGTTTGGCGGATGTTTCGTTAGAAGAGGCTATGGTGTACGGTATTGCCTATACCATCGAGGACCTTGTTCGCCGCCGTCGACCGGTGCATCCGGATACGGTGGCGGCCTATAATGCGCTGATAACAAGGGAGGCTTTCGTATGAACAAAGCAAAAGACCCCAAGCAAAAGCAGGTAAGCCTGGCCGGTGTGGCCGGCGGCACCTCTCACCAGAATAAGAAAAAATCCACGTCACGCTTCCGTCCTTGGATGGTATGGCTGGCTTTGCTTTTGGTCGTTGTGGTTGTGGTGGTTGTGTATAAGGTCAATCAAAGCCTGTCGGCCGGTCCCAGTTTGGCCCCCCGTGAGTTTGTGGAATACACCTACACGGCGGACGATATGGTGGATGACGTGACCTATTACGCTCTGGGTATTGCCGGAGATGAGCCGGGCAGTCGCTTGGATGCGTTGGCCATTATGTGCTTTGACCGGGACGGCGACAAGATCTCCGTCCTGCAGATGCCGGTCAGTACGTATATAGAAAAAGGGGATACCTTTGCCACGGCGGTGGCCGGTGACGTGTGGAGTACGCCCCTGTCCCGGCGTTGGTGCGATACCTGCCGCTGTTCTGTGGCGGCGGATGCGGTGACGGAGGGCAAGCACACCCTCTGCGGCACGGCCACAGTTATGCGCGCCGGGTCTGCCGCTACCGACTTTGCTCGGCTGTTTAACACCCAGTTGGGTCTGCCGGTGGACAATTACCTGGTGATCCCCCGTAAGGGATTGGCTCAGTTGGTGGACGCTCTGGACGGCGTGACCGTGAAGCTGGATAAGGAACTGAACGTAGGCGGCATTAAGTACGCCGCCGGCAACGCCACCCTGTCCGGCGAAGCGGCGGTATACTATGCCCTGCAGTACGACTATAATGGAAGCGCCGCTTCGGATACCGCCCGTATGCAACGGCAACGGCAGGTCTATGCCGGTATTCTGGACCGGTTATCCGGCAAGAAGATGTCCGACCTATTTAGCGAAGACGACCCGGATGTGCTGTCTACCCTGATGAACGGCGCCTATCCGGTACGCTTTGATACCACCTCTTTCGGTAAGGCTCGTTTGATGGGTAAGTCCAACGACAGCTCTGCCGACAACGTGCGGTACACCCGCGCTTTGGCGGAGTTCTTATACGACGTGGGACAGATAGACTTGCAGAACGTGGTGTGCTGTATTCTGCCGGGGGAGACCGCCAAGAAAGGCTCGCTGACGGTGTACTCGGCTTACAAGGCGGAAACGCTGGCACTTCTTAACGAGCAGATGAATCCCTACGGCCTGACGCTGGACGATACCACCGTGGGCATACAGCAACTCAAGAAGACGGAGAAGAGCAACGCTTATATAGCGGCTTTGAGTACGGTGGCGGTGGAACAGACCCCCCTGGAGAATGCGGAGGAAGAATGAACAGTCAACTATTGCCGTTAGCCGTCCATATTCTGGACTTTCATAAGGCGGAGGACCTGAAGGCATTGGACGTATCCGGCCTGACCTCCATAACCGACCATTTCCTGCTGGCCACCGGCACCGGTGCTACCCAAGTACGGGCGTTGGCGGATTATCTGGAAGAGGAACTGGGCCGGCAAGGGATTCGCCCTTTGCGTAGCGAAGGCTACCGCACCGGGGATTGGATCACCCTGGATTACGGAGATATGCTGGTGCATATCTTCCGCCGGGAGATGCGCGAATTCTACGGATTGGAACATCTGTGGACCGACGCCGCCCCGGTGGATATTACCCCTTATCTTGTACAACAATCTTGAGCAGCAAGGAGAACGATCATTATGGTACGCTACAACCCGGCAGACATTGAAGCAAAATGGCAAAAGTATTGGGAAGATAACCAGACTTTCCATACCGACGTATGGGATTTTTCCAAGCCCAAGTACTACGTTCTGGATATGTTCCCGTATCCCTCTGGCGTAGGTCTGCACGCAGGCCATCCCGAGGGCTATACCGCCACGGATATTATGTCCCGTATGAAGCGGATGCAGGGATACAACGTGTTGCACCCTATGGGGTACGACTCTTTCGGTCTGCCGGCGGAGCAGTATGCCGTGTCCACCGGTAATCACCCCAACGGCTTTACGCAGGAAAATATCAAGACCTTCTCCAAACAGCTCAAGGAACTGGGCTTTGACTACGATTGGTCCAAGATGACCGCCACCTCCGACCCGGAGTTCTATAAGTGGACGCAGTGGATCTTTAAGAAGCTGTGGGAGGCCGGTTACGCCAAGCGCATCGAGATGCCGGTCAACTGGTGCGAAGAACTGGGCACGGTGCTGTCCAACGATGAGGTGATTGACGGCAAGTCTGAGCGCGGCGGTTACCCGGTGGTCAAGAAGAATATGATGCAGTGGGTCATTGACCAGCCGGCCTTTGCAGAAAAACTGTTGGAAGGCCTTGATGAGATTAACTGGCCCGAGTCCACCAAGGAGATCCAGCGCAACTGGATCGGCAAGTCCACCGGCGTAGAGGTGGACTTTCAGCTGGTGGGTGGCGGTGAATTTTCCATCTACACCACCTGTATCGAAACCATTTACGGCATTACCTTTATGGTGTTAGCGCCGGACGGCAAGATTACGGCTCAGCTCTTAGACCGGGTGGAAAACCGGGAAGAGGTGCAGGCATACATAGACGAAACGGTGAAAAAGTCCGATATGGACCGCACCGACCTCAACAAGGGTAAGTCCGGCTGTCCCCTCAAGGGCGTATACGCCATTAACCCGGTCAACGGCAAGGAAGTACCGGTGTTTATCGGTGACTTTGTTCTGGCCAACTACGGCACCGGCGCCGTTATGGCGGTGCCCAGCCACGACCAGCGCGATTTTGAGTACGCCACGGTACACAACATACCCATGATACAGGTCATCGACGGTCGGGACGTTTCGGAGTGCGCGTTCGAAAAGCAGGATTATCTGGGTAAGGGCTGTAAATTGGTCAATTCCGAAGAGTTTACCGGTTTGACGGTGGAGGAAGCCAAGGAAGCCATCACCTGCAAGTTGGAAAAGATGGGCGTTGCCCGGAGAAAGAACAACTACCATTTCCGTGAGTGGATCTTTGCCCGTCAGCGGTATTGGGGCGAGCCGGTGCCTTGCGTCTACACCGACGACGGCCAGACGGTGTTTTTGCCCGACGAAGAACTGCCGGTTATCTTGCCCGTGCTGGAGGATTATAAGGGCCGCGGCGGTCAGGCACCGCTTGAGAATGCGGAGGAGTGGAAGCACTACGACAAGGACGGCCTCAAAGGTCTGCGTGAAACCTCCACTATGCCCGGTTCTGCCGGTTCCTCTTGGTATTTTATGCGCTACATTGACCCCCAC
>JAZRMD010000113.1:0-4996 GCA_045647285.1 Acutalibacteraceae bacterium | reverse complement strand
AAGGGCGGTGACTGGTACAAGGGTACCGCCAACGCCATTTACCAGAATATGCAGTTTATCGAACGGTACGACCCGGAGTACGTGCTGATTCTCTCCGGCGACCACATCTATAAGATGGACTACAGCCTGATGTTGCAGGCGCACAAAGACCGGAATGCGGACTGCACCATAGCGGTGCTGGACGTTCCCCGGGAGGAGGCCAGCCGGTTTGGTATTCTCAACACCAATCCGGACGGGTCCATCTACGAGTTTGATGAAAAACCGGCTGTCCCCAAGAGCACGTTGGCTTCTATGGGTATCTACATATTTACGTGGGAGAAACTGCGTAAATACCTGATAGCCGACGAGGAGAATGCGGCTTCTCACAACGACTTTGGCAAGGACGTTCTGCCCTCTATGTTGGCGGCCGGGGAGCGTATGTTTGCCTACCGTTTTGAAGGGTATTGGAAGGACGTGGGCACCATTGACAGTCTGTGGGAGGCCAATCTGGACCTGCTCAACCCCAAGATTCCGTTGGACCTGTCCGACCCGGCGTGGAAGATCTATTCCCGTAACCCCGGTATGCCGCCCCAGTACCTATCCGCTACGGCGCAGGTGCAGAACAGTATGATAGCCGAAGGCTGTGAGATAAGCGGTCGGGTGGAATACTCGGTCATCTTTGCCGGTGTGCAGATCGAAGAGGGGGCAGAGGTCATTGACTCCATACTGATGCCCGGCACCGTGGTGCGCAAAGGCGCCTGCGTACAGTACGCCATCCTGGCGGAGAACACCGATATCGGCGAAGGTGCCGTGGTGGGCGAACGCCCGGAACAGACCGCCGACCTGAGCAAGTGGGGCGTGGCGGAGGTGGCCTCCGGCATCAAGGTGGCGCCCGGTGCCATCGTTCCGGCTAAGGCAATGGTGGAACAAGACGTAAAGGCTGAGGAGGTGAGTGCCCATGCGTAACTATACCGCATTGGGATTGATTTTCCCCAATATGCACGACGACGCTATCCGGGATTGCACCACGGTGCGCTCCTTTGGTTCGTTGCCCTTTGGCGGCCGATATCGGCTCATTGACTTTGTACTGTCCTCTATGGTCAACGCCGGTATCACTAAGGTAGGTGTGTTGACCAAGAGCAACTATCAGTCCTTAATGGACCATCTGGGTTCCGGTAAAGCGTGGGACCTGTCCCGTAAGAACGAGGGGCTGTATTTCCTGCCTCCCTTAAGTAACAGCGACGCCAAGTATCAGGGACGTGTCAGCTCTTTGGCGGACGTAATGACCTTCCTGCACCGTTCCAAGGAAAAGCTGGTGGTGCTGTCCGACTGTCATATGGTCAGCAATATGGACTACAGCGCCATGATTCGCGCCCATGAGGAAAGTGGTGCCGAGGTGACCATCGCCTGCCGTCGGGGAGAAGTCCCTCGGCTTACCGACATTCCACAGATACAGATGGCGGCCGATGGCCAGGTAACGGATATACTTCTGGGTCGTATGTCCGACCAAGAAGCGCTGTACGGCACCGGTATTTACGTAGTCAATAAGGATTGGCTGATGCGCGTCATTAACGAGGCGGTGGCCCGTAACCAATACCACTTTGAACGGGATATCCTGCAGGGACGGTTACAGGAGGTTCGTTTGTACGGCTATGAGGTGCCGGAACTGATGATGCCCATCTACTCTCTGGAGAGTTATTACCGTGCCAATCTGCAGTTGCTGGATGCGGACGTGCGCCGTCAACTGTTTCCCAAATCCCGGCCGGTGTACACCAAGTTGCGGGATTGCGCTCCGGCCCAGTACGGTCTGCACGCCAAGGTGGAAAATTCTTTGGTAGCGGACGGCGCTCACATTGAGGGTACGGTGCGCAACAGCATTGTGTTCCGAGGTGTGACGGTGGGTCGGGATTCGGTGTTGGAAGACTGTGTGGTGATGCAGGACGTGACGGTGGACCGCCATTGTGCTTTGCGTTGCGTTATTGCCGATAAGAATGCGTTGTTCCGGGAAGGTCGTACTCTGCAAGGGTTTGACAGTTACCCGGTGTACATCAAGAAGAACGCAGTCGTATAAGAAAGGAGTGGGAATATGAAGGTGCTGTATGTAGCCAGCGAGGCGTTGCCCTTTGCCGCTTCGGGCGGCCTGGCGGATGTGGCCGGCTCTTTGCCTCGGGCGTTACGGCGGCGGCTTGTCGGCTGTCGGGTGGTGATGCCCCTGTACGAGTCGGTACCGCAGGAACTTAGAGATTCGATGACCTTTCTGACCAGTTTATCCGTGCCGGTGGCGTGGCGGCGGCAGTATTGCGGCGTGTTTGAGGCCAAGATAGACGGTGTTATCTATTATCTGCTGGATAATCAGTATTATTTTAAGCGCCAAGGGATGTACGGCCACTACGACGACGCCGAGAGGTTTGCTTTCTTCTCCCGGGCGGTACTGGAGATGCTGCCGTATATTGATTTTCGTCCCGATATTATCCACGCCAACGATTGGCAGTCGGCATTGGTGCCGCTGTATTACAGCCTATATTACGCCAATCGTGAGGAATATACGGGTATCAAAACGGTGTTTACCATCCACAACATCCAGTATCAGGGCAAATACGGTATGGAACTGTTGGACGATGTGGTGGGCATTCCCCGTGACAAGCATTCGTTAATGGAGTTTGACGGTTGCGCCAACTATATGAAGAGCGCCATAGAAACCGCCCATTGTGTGACCACCGTCAGCCCCACCTACGCCGAGGAGATACTGGACCCGTGGTTTTCCTGGGGCCTGGACCCCATTCTGCAGGCGCGGCAATGGAAAGTACACGGTATCCTCAACGGCATAGATACGGTGGGGTACGACCCGGCCACCGACGAGCAGATTTATGCCCATTATACCGTGGATACCGTTGCCGACGGCAAGGCGGCCAATAAGAAAGCCTTGCAGGAACGGTTGCATCTGCCCCAGCGTGCGGACGTGCCGCTGATCGGTATGGTGACCCGTCTGGCATCCCACAAGGGTCTGGACTTGGTTAAGTACGTTGTGGATACGCTGCTCACACGGGACGTGCAGTTGGTTATTCTTGGGTCCGGCGAATGGGTGTACGAGAGCTTTTTCCGGGAACTGCAAAGCCAATATCCGGATAAGTTCTGTTACTGCGCCGGCTTTGTGCCGGAATTGGCCCGTAAAATATACGCCGGTGCGGATATCTTCCTGATGCCGTCCAAGAGTGAACCTTGCGGATTGGCGCAGATGGTGGCCTGCCGTTACGGTACTCTGCCGGTGGTACGGCAGACCGGCGGCCTTAAGGACAGTATCCGTGACAGCGGTGACGAGGACGGCTTCGGCTTTACTTTCCAGAGTTATAACGCCGACGATATGCTGGGCGCCATTGACCGGGCCTTGACGGCGTACGCCGACCCGGACCGGTTGGCCAAGTTGCGCAACCGATGTATGACCGAGGACTTCAGCTGGGGTCGTTCGGCAAACGAATATATCCGGTTGTATAAGTCTTTGCTCAAATCCGAATAACGCAAAAAACGTTCCGGCACCTTAGGTGCCGGAACGTTTTTTGTGCCTCATTTCAGGGGCGGATCATAACCGCCGGTTTAACCGGTGGTTATGCTCGACGTTTATTTTTTGTTTTCGTCCGGAACGTACTCTATAATATCACCGGGTTGACAGTTGAGCGCCTTACAGATGGCGTCCAGCGTGGAAAAACGGATGGCTTTTGCCCGATTGTTCTTAAGGATGGAAAGGTTGGCCAGGGTGATCCCGACCTTGTCGGATAGTTCGGTCAGTCCTATCTTACGCTTGGCCATCATCACGTCCAGATTGATTAGAATACCCATTTTCCACCCCCCTTTATATCGTCATATCGTTTTCTTCTTTGTAGCGGTTGGCCTGACGGAATAGGTCGGAAAACACCAACAAGGTGCAACCAAACACCACGAAGCACACGAACAACGCTGCCATAAAGAACTTATGCATCCATACCATAGTCGCCAAATAGGCCGTGGCCAACACCCAACACTCCACCGCCATAATGCGCATCCGGCGCACCGTGTTAGCAGAAAACACCTTGCCGTTGTTGACGTTGTGCATAATACCTCGGGATTGCCATAACAGCAGTTCCACCATTACGCCGGAGTAGGCAAGGGTAATAAGATAGCGGTAGTAGTACCCTTGCGGATCTTCCGGTGTGCGTCCGGTGGCAAGGGTGATGAGCCAGGGGAGGGCGATGATGAGTGCCGGTACCAAGACCAACAGGACGGTGATGGTTATCTCTAACGCGCGGCTTAGACTATGTTTTCCGATGACGGTCATGGACGATCCCTCTTTTTCCGTTACATATTGAGATACATTATACTGTTTTTCAATAAATTTGTCAATAGAAACGGTAAGGACGTGGCGGTTTACAGAAAAATCTTACGAAAATGACCAAAATTACTATTTTTAAGACGAAAATACCTATTTCTCGCTCTGCTAATGTAGTAATATTAAATAAGCAATGGGTAACTTGCGCAAAAATATTAGGCAAAATGCCGTACCCCAGCGACATATTAGCGAAGGAGGAAAATCCTATGACCAAGACTACCCGTTTCCAGCGCCTGTTAGCGATGTTGGTCAGCATTGCTTTACTGGCATCCTGTCTGTCTGTGGCAGGAATTACGGTGTCTGCGGCAGAGACCACTGTGTGGAATTTCGAAAACGAAACCATCGGTCAGAATCTGTCGTTAAGCACCTCGCAGACCATTAAGCCATCCACCGATTATAACCACACCCCCGGTGGCTCTCAGTCCGCCAAGGTAGTGGCAACCGACGCGGCCGGTGACACCCGCGCCCAGATGTTCATCAAGGACGCTTCCGGTAACGTCGTTACCGTAGCCGAGAGTGAGATCGTCCGGGTGTCCTTCTGGGTGTATGTACCCGCGCAGGCCAATTTTGAAAACGTTCTGCGCCTGTGGCTGACCGCTGGTGAGGGTAGCAGTTGCTACACCTCCGGTCAGAAAAACAATGAGAAGATCTACGAGG
>JAZRMD010000112.1:0-4704 GCA_045647285.1 Acutalibacteraceae bacterium | reverse complement strand
TGGGACCGGGGCGACGTGGACACCCTCAACGGCTATTTTGGCTATACGGTCCACACGGGCCGTGGTAAACCCACCAACTCGGAGTTTATCGCTATGATTGCCGACCGCTTCCGGTTGGAATTGAAGATATCCTGACCGGCCCTACTTATTGCGGCGATTCTTTCAACGCTCTCCAAAGCCATCTTTTAAAGCTTTTGTCCCTCCTATAGAAATGTTACAGTAATAATTTAATAAACGATATAAATATGTTGAATATCAAGATTGACAGTTTTTTCACGACAGGGTAAAATTATAGATGAGATATTGTATCGTTTTTTTGGCCAAGTTGGAGGGGTAGCAGATGAGAGAAGGGCAGATTATTGTCATCAGTCGCGAATACGGCAGCGGCGGCAGCGCCATCGGGCGTAAGTTGGCCGAGTCGTTGGGTATCCCGTACTATGACAAAAACTTTCTGGAAAAAGCCGTGAAGGACAGCGGTCTTTCGGCGGATTTCGTGGAGGAAGAGGAGCAAAAATTCATCAACAGTCTGCTGTTCAGCCTGGCTACCGGCGGATACCGTCACAACAGCGATAAGGCTATGGCGGACCAGGTATTTATTGCCGAGTCCAATGCCTTGCGCGAGGTGGCACAGCAAGGGTCCTGCGTTATCATAGGCCGTTGCGCCGATTACGTACTTAAGGACGGCTTTGACGTGTTCAGCGTATTTGTCAGCGGCGATATACAGGACCGTGTGCGCTGGGCGGTGGACGTGTGCGGCGTAGACGAGCGTCGCGCCGAGCAGTCCGTACGCAAAAAAGACCGTTCCCGTGCCCGGCATTACGAGTATTACACCGACCGGACGTGGGGTGTTCCCAGCAACTATCATCTGACGGTGAATAGTAGCCGTTTAGGACAGGACGGGAGCGTACAGCTCATCCGTCAGGCGCTGGATATTGAGTGATAGGGGGGCACAGGATATGGGCAACAACAACCGACAGACCCACCACGCTCCCCGAGAGTTCTTTACCTTGGGTGAGCATGACGTAGGCAGTAAGCATTACCGTTTCCGCTACGACGGACGCATCTATCGGATACTGGAGCATCTGGTGGTGAGTGGCGACACAGAACCGGAAACAGAGCCGGAAGAAACGCTGGTGTTGGAGGAAGCGGACAGCCGCAAAGCCTACGATGCGTGGAATCACATTAAGCGTCCCGAACGCTTTGGCCTGTAATTATGTTGTACATAAGGACTGCACCGTCGGTGCAGTCCTTTTTGACGGAGGAATGGTATGTTGCGCAATGTTCGTCTGCGCTCCTGCGTGACGGCGTGGGGCGGCAGTATGATACTGGCCTTTGGCCTGTATCATATTCACGCTTTGGCGGATGTGACCGAGGGCGGCGTGTTGGGTCTGACCCTTTTGTTGGAATACTGGCCGGGCCTATCGCCGGCTGTATCCGGTCTATTGCTTAACGGTGTGTGCTATGCTCTTGGCTGGCGTGTCTTGGGCCGGGAGTTTGCCGTGTATTCCGTTGTTGCGGCCGGCGGTTTCAGCGTTACCTATGCGGTGTGTGAACAGTTTCCGCCCCTGTGGCCGGACTTGTACCAATATCCCTTGGCGGCCGCCTTGTTGGGGGCGGTGTTCGTGGGCGTAGGCGCCGGTCTGTGCGTGCGGGTGGGCGGTGCTCCCTGTGGGGATGATGCGTTGGCTATGGTGCTGTCCCACCTGACCCGGTTATCTATCCAATGGGCGTATCTGATAACCGACCTGACCGTGCTGGGTCTGTCGGCGGTGTATATTCCGTGGGACCGACTGGCGTGGTCCTTGCTGACGGTGGTGCTGTCCGGCCAGATCATTGGTTTTGTGCAGAGGCTTCCTATGCGCAAAAATACCGAAAAGCCTTGAAATACCCCGGCGGTTGTGCTATAGTACATACCGAGGTGAGTGTGATGAAACTGCAGTATCTTGGCACCGCCGCCGCCGAGGGTGTTCCGGCACTTTTTTGCACCTGTGATAATTGCCGCCGTTCCCGTCTGGTCGGTGGTCGCAACATCCGTACCCGGAGTCAGGCGATCATAGACGACCGTCTGCTCATCGATTTTCCGGCGGATACCTATATGCATTTTCTGACCTATGGTTTTTCCTTGCCGACCATCAAGGATTGTCTTATCACCCACGCTCACGCCGATCATCTGTACCCTGCTGAGATCCATATGCGTGAGAAGTGGTTTGCCGAATTACCGGCGGATACACCGCCCCTGACCTTCTATGGGGACGAGGCCGTCGTGCGCAAAATCCAGGGGGTCAAAGATGCGTGCGGTATGCAGGATGACCGGGTGGTCGCCCGGCAGATCCCTCTGTTCGCCCCTTTTACGGTGGGGGACTACACGGTGACGGCTCTGCGCGCCAACCACGACCCGAAGTCCTCGCCGGTGGTGTATCTTATCAGCAACGGCGATAAGACCCTGTTTTACTCCAACGACACCGGAGAATATCCGGAGGAAAGCATGGCATACTTACGGCGGTTACCCCGGCCTCTTGACGTGATATCGCTGGATTGTACGTCGGCGTGCAGCCATTCCACCTATGCGCACCATTTTTCCCTGGAACGGTGCGAGGTGGTGCGTGAGCAGCTGCTGGCGTGCGGTGCGGCGGGCGAGCATACCGTGTTCGTACTCAATCATTTTTCCCACAACGCCGACGGGGTGGTGTACGACGACTTCGTGCCGATAGCCGTGGCCAAGGACTTCGTGGTGGCCTACGACGGTATGATAATGGAAATATAAAGGAAGTTGTAACGTGAAATCTGTATCGATTCGTCGGCTACGGGGCAACCTGTTACTGCTGTTGACGGCGGTTATCTGGGGCGTGGCCTTTGTAGCGCAAAAAAGCGGCGGTCAGGGTCTGGGCGCCTTTTCGGTCATCGGTCTGCGCTCCCTTATCGGGTCTGCAGGATTACTGGCGGCCATTCCTCTGTTAGACCGGTTGGGACTGAGCCGCAAGGCCGCCACACCGCAGGAGCGCAAGACCCTGCTGGTGGGGGGCGTACTGTGCGGTCTGGCGATGTTTGCCGCCACCAATCTGCAACAGTTCGGCCTGGCGGACGTATCCGAGGGCAAGGCCGCCTTTGTGACGGCGCTGTACATCGTACTGGTGCCCATACTGGGCCTGTTCTTGCACCGCCGTGCTACCCTGTTTAACTGGTTGGGCGTGGCGGTGGCGGCTGTGGGCCTGTATATGCTGTGCGCTATGGGGGAGACCGGCTTTGGTGTCAGCGACCTGCTGTTGTTGCTGTGTGCCCTTATGTTTTCGGTGCAGATTATGCTGGTAGACCGTTTTTCCCCCCGGGTGGATGGTGTCCGGCTTTCTTGCATCCAATTCGGCGTGGTGGGTGTACTCAACCTGCCCCTGATGTTTATCTTTGAACAACCCACCTGGACCGCCATAGGCGACCATCTGGGCGAGTTGCTGTATCTGGGACTCCTGTCCAGTGGTGTGGCCTACACCCTGCAGATCATCGCCCAAAAGGACACCGACCCCACCACCGCCTCTCTGCTGATGAGCCTGGAATCGGTGTTTGGCGCCTTAGCCGGCTGGATCGCCGGCAACGCCTTGGGCGGATACGAGATCGTAGGCTGTGTGCTGATGTTTGGTGCCACCGTGTTGGCCCAATTACCGACTAAGAGAAAGGAGCCGGTGGTATGACCCGGTTTACCGGCATTACCCCCCAAGCGTTGTTTCTGTTGGCAGAAAATCGCTTTCAGGACAGCAAGGCGTTTTACGAGGAGCATAAGCCGGAGATCCTGGCCGGTGTGGTACATCCTCTGCGCCGATTGGTAGAGGACCTGGCCCCCACGATGATGCAGATCGACCCCTTATTGGTGACCGACCCTCTGCGCAACGGCTGTGTCAGTCGGGTGCGCCGGGATAACCGCTTTACCCACGACAAGCGGATGTACCGGGAGAATATGTGGATCGCCTTTTTACGGGATAAGCGTGCCAACGACGGCTGTGTTCCGGCCTTTTATATGGATTTTTCTCTGCAGGGTGCCGAGTGGGGGATGGGCTTTTACAGCATCACCCCTGCGATTATGCAGACCTTGCGTGGTATCGCCGGGGAACGGCCGCAACAGGTGGAGAAGGCTATTCGTACAGCGCAGAAGGCCGGTTTCACTATGGTGGGACAACCTTACGCTCGTCCCCGGAGCACTCCGGATATACCGCCGTTGTTGCGCCCTTTGTACGATTATAAGAATATAAGCTTCCATCGGACGGAATCGGCCAGCTTTGTGGCGGACGGTTCATTGGTGGATACCCTGTGCCGTGGTTACACGGCTCTGGCGCCTTTCTATGGTTTATTTATTGAAGCAATGGAGATGACGAGATGAAAGCACAGATACGTGAACAAGCCGCCGCGGCGGTAGAAGAATTGTTGCAGGTAGCTAACCTGCATCCCGGCGACATTTTGGTGGTGGGTTGTTCCTCCAGCGAGGTGCTGGGCGAGAAGATCGGCACCGGCTCCAGTATGGAGGCCGCCGCCGCCCTGATGGACGGTATTCTGCCCCGGTTGCGTGAACGGGGAGTCTATCTGGCCGCCCAATGCTGTGAACATCTTAACCGGGCGATTATACTGGAAGCGGAAGCGGCTCGTGCCTATGGACTGGAGCCGGTTAACGTGGTACCCCAACCCAAGGCCGGCGGTTCTTTCGCCACCACTGCGTGGCAG
>JAZRMD010000111.1:0-7624 GCA_045647285.1 Acutalibacteraceae bacterium | reverse complement strand
TGGGGGCTTCCTTCTCCTCCAGGGACAGACCGGTAACGTCGTCCACAATACCGATGGTGAACTGAGCCTTGGGAGCATCCTTGGACAACTCATCGTACACAGCGAACACGCTGGAGGGAGGAGTGTCCTTGGAACCCAAACCGTAACGGCCGCCGGTCACACGGATATCGCCGCGGCCCTGAGTAGCCAGAGCAGTAACCACGTCCATGTACAGGGGCTCACCCAGGGAGCCGGGCTCCTTGGTGCGGTCCAGAACGGCAATCTTCTTAACCGTCGCAGGAATAGCGGCGGCCAGCTTCTCGGCAGAGAAGGGACGAAACAGACGGCACTTGACCAGACCGACCTTCTCGCCCTTGGCCAACATATAGTCAATAACTTCCTCAATGACGTCGCAGATGGAGCCCATGGCCACGATCACACGCTCGGCATCGGGAGCGCCGTAGTAGTTGAACAGCTTATAGTCGGTGCCCAGCTTGGCGTTAACCTTGTCCATATACTCCTCAACGATAGCAGGAATCGCCTCGTAGTACTTGTTACAAGCCTCACGATGCTGGAAGAAGATGTCGCCGTTCTCGTGAGAACCACGCATCACAGGACGCTCGGGGTTGAGCGCACGCTTACGGAACGCCTCAACAGCGTCCATATCGCACATTTCCTTGAGATCCTCGTAGTCCCAAATCTGGATCTTCTGGATCTCATGAGAGGTGCGGAAACCGTCAAAGAAGTTCAGGAAAGGTACACGACCCTTGATGGCAGCCAGGTGAGCCACCGCACCCAGGTCCATAACCTCCTGGGTGTTGGTCTCGGCCAACATAGCGAAACCGGTCTGACGGCAGGCGTACACGTCAGAGTGGTCGCCAAAAATGTTCAACGCATGAGAAGCCACACAACGGGCAGACACGTGGAATACGCAGGGCAGCAATTCACCGGCGATCTTGTACATGTTGGGGATCATCAGCAGCAGACCCTGAGAAGCGGTGTAGGTGGTGGTCAACGCACCGGCCGCCAAAGAGCCGTGCACAGTACCGGAAGCACCGGCTTCGGATTCCATCTCCGCCACCTTAACAGTGGTACCGAAGATATTCTTCTGGCCAGCAGCAGCCCACTGGTCAACGTAGTCGGCCATGGGGCTGGAAGGGGTGATCGGATAGATACCCGCAACCTCGGTAAACGCATAGGATACATGAGCCGCAGCGTTGTTACCGTCCATGGTCTTAAACTTTCTTGCCATAGAGATTGTCCTCCTTCTTAGGATTGAATTTGGTCACAATGCGCAGAGAGTTTACTCTGTACATACCACACGTAATAATAGCACAGAATATTATTCTTGTAAAGTGGAAAAATAAGAATTTTGTTAAAAAATCTGCAAATAAGTACCGTCAAGTCATTTCTTTGAAGATGTCCTGCATATACCGGTCGATACTGGCCAGTTCATCCGCACAAATTTTGAGTTTCATCCGGTCAATTTCTACGTTGGAACGGTTGGATTTATACATCATCTCGTGTTCCAGACTGGCCCACGCATCCATCGCCACGGTACGCAACTGAATCTCCACCGGGACCATCTCGGTGCGCAAAGAGGTCTGAACGGGCAAACGGACGATCAAATGCAAACTACGGTAGCCGTTTTCCTTGGGATTTTGGATGTAATCCGACACCCGTTCCACCGTAAAGTTTTCCTGCTTCATTATCAATTCCGCCAGATGATACACATCGTCTATGTAGTTGCAGATCACCCGTACACCGGCAATATCACGCACGTTGTCCCGTATGCCCTCTTCGGTCATCGGATACCCACGGCGATGCGTCTTTTCCAGTATGCTCTCCACCGTTTTCATCCGGCATTCCATATGGTGAATGGGGTTATGGTCGTACTCGGTGCGAAACTGGTCGTCCATAAACTCCAGCCGGGCACAGACGTCCCGCAATCCTCCACGGTAGAGGATAATTAAGCGATGCAATGCTTCGTACAGTGCTTTCGGTGCCCGGCTGGTGGATGCGGCAGCATCCATCACCCGTTTGAAATCACTGTATCGCGCCTTCTTTTCCAATATCAAGACAACACATCCTTTGTGGTGTAAATAATGCCAATCCGTATTGTATCGGGCAAAAATGAAATATGTGTGATTAGAAAGCAAACAATCTGTGAATGACCGCCAATAACTCGGACAAATCTGTGGCAATAGCGTCGGCACCGGCCGTTTCTAACTCCTGACGGTCCCCGTAGCCGTATAGTACTCCCACCGACCGTAAACCGCAGGCTTTGGCGCCGTCTATGTCGTGATGACGGTCCCCGATCATCAAGGCGTTTTCCCTAGTAATACCGGGGTTCTCCGCCATAACGTACCGGATAACGTCTGCCTTGGTGGGGCGACTCTCCTGCAAGGTGTTCCCCCCCACGAAATCAAAGTAGATATCCAACCCGAAATGCGCCAAAATCTGGACGGTAAATTCCTCCGGCTTAGAGGTGGCTATCATCAGCCGGAAGCCCTCATCTCGTAGCGTTTGCAAAAAGGTGTTGATGCCGGGATATGGTACGTTTTCGTACATGCCTTTGACCGAGAAACGCTCCCGGTAATACACAAGCGCCCGTTGCGCCTGCTGTTCGGAAAGTCCGTGAAACCGCATAAAGGACGGCACTAATGGTGGTCCTATATACGGGTACAGCTCCTCACGGCTTGTGGGTTCCACGCCAAATTGACGCAAGGCATAACCGACGCAGTTTGTAATCCCCTCACCCGGGTCGGTCAAGGTTCCATCCAAGTCAAATAACAGATATCGCTGCATTTCCTTCGCCCCCTCTTTTTTATTTTAACAAATTTACCGCCGTTTCGCAACCATAACTATTGCTATTTTGTAGTATATATGGTACCATAAACATAGTTACACCACAACATAAGCGTAAAGGAGTATGTCGTATGGAAACCATTATTATCGCTGTTGTCATCCTGTTGCTCATCCTCGTGTTATCTTGCATCCGCATCGTTCCGCAAGCAAATGAACACGTAATTGAATTTTTGGGTAAATACCGCTGCACCTGGTCTGCCGGTCTGCATTTTAAGATCCCGGTATTGGAACGCGTTGCCCGTAAGATCACCCTGAAAGAGCAGGTGCTGGACTCTCCTCCCCAGCCGGTCATCACCAAGGATAACGTGACCATGCAGATCGACACGGTGGTGTACTACCGTATATTTGACGCCAAGCTGTACACCTACGGCGTAGTGAATCCGGTGAATGCTCTGGCTAATCTCACCGCTACCACCCTGCGTAATCTGGTGGGTGAACTGGAACTGGACGGCACTCTGACCTCCCGTGATACCATCAACGGTAAGATGACCGCCATCCTGGATGAAGCTACCGACCAATGGGGCACCAAGGTGGGTCGTGTAGAACTCAAAAACATCATTCCGCCTAAAGAGATTCAGATGGCTATGGAAAAGCAGATGAAAGCCGAACGTGACCGCCGGGAGACCTTGCTGCAAGCGGAAGGTCACAAGGCAGCCGCCGTCACCCGGGCAGAAGGCGAAAAAGAGGCCGCTATACTGGAAGCGGAAGGCGTACGGGATGCCACCATCGCACGGGCGGAAGGTGAAGCCAAAGCGGTACTGTTAGCCCGTCAGGCAGAGGCGGAAGGTATCCGTCTGCTGCGTGAAGCCGGTGCCGATGCGGCGGTATTGGAACTGAAAAAGTACGAGGCGTTGGTGCGTATGGCTGACGGCCGAGCTTCCAAGATTATCATTCCCACCGATACGGTCAACGCCGTGACCCGGGACGTGTTGTTCAGCGAATCCTCCGGCCTGGGAGATACGACACCTCCCGACGCCACCCCCGATCCGGCGGTAACCAAGCCGGACGTGTGTTGCGACTAATCGATTGGGCGGATGGGAGTTATTGTTTATGAAATTGGATTATAAGCGCACCTTTCTGGTGGGACTTGCATTCTTCTCTATTTGCGCATTCTGGCAGATGTACGACGGTGTCATCACCTTGATGCTCACCAACACCTTTCGATTGGATGAGACCTGGTCGGGCGTAATCATGGCCGCCGATAACGTATTGGCCCTATTTCTGCTTCCCTTTTTCGGCAAATTGTCCGACCGTTGCGGGTCGCCCTTGGGCAGACGGTCACCCTTTATATTGGTGGGCACCATCGCCGCCGTCTGTCTGATGACCGCCCTCCCGATGATTGAAAACGCCTATTTTGCCGCCCCGTCGACCGGCCTTTTTATCGCCTTCGTGTCGATTCTGGGGTTGTTGCTCGTAGCGATGGGGTCCTACCGATCCCCTGCGGTGGCGTTGATGCCCGACGTGACGCCTAAGCCGTTACGTAGCAAAGGAAACGCCGTTATCAATCTGATGGGTGCCGCCGGCGGCATCGTGTACCTCATCATTACCAGCATCCTCTATCCCTCTTCACGGACCAAGGATATGGAACACGTAAACTACCTGCCTCTGTTCATCATCGTGGCTGGTATTATGGCCGTATCCGTAGCCATCCTGCTTCTGACCATACGCGAACGTCGTCTAGAGACGGAAATGAAGGCCTACGACAATGCCCATCCCGAACAAAACCTGGCGGTGGTGGACGAAAGCGGCAACGAGAAACTTCCTCGCGCCGTTAAGGTCAGCCTGGGATTTTTGCTCATTTCCATCAGCCTGTGGTTTATTGGATATAACGGCGTTACCACCTGGTTTACCAAGTATGCGGAAACCATGTGGGGGATGTCCTTGGGCGACGCATCGCTGTGCCTGACGGTAGCCACCGCCGGTGCCATCGTTTCGTACATTCCCATCGGTTTCCTGTCCTCTCGCATAGGACGGCGCAAGACCATCCTCATCGGCTGCGGTGTGCTAACCACCTGCTTTGCCGCCGGGTGGCTATACACCATTACCATAGGCGCTTTCTCCTACGTCCTGTTCGCCCTATTCCTACTTATAGGCTTTGCCTGGGCCGCCATTAACGTCAACTCTCTGCCTATGGTGGTAGAGATGTGCAGAGGCTCGGACGTGGGTAAGTTCACCGGCTACTACTACGCCTTCTCTATGGCGGCGCAGGTCATCACTCCCATTGTAGCCGGCGCATTGCTCAGCCGTGTCAGCTATCAGACGCTGTTCCCCTATGCGGCGTTCTTTGTGGCGGCCTCGTTCGTGACCATGCTGTTTGTCAAGCATGGCGATGTCAAGACCGAGAGCAAAGCCTCGGTGCTGGAAAACTTTGACGTGGAGGATTAACGTGACTGTACTGTTGATTATCGCAGGTGGGCTGATTGCCGCTATCATACTGCTGTATCTGTATGCCGTAAAGCCGGGGAAACGGCGCTCCATATCCCCCTTTGACCGTATCCCCTGCGCCCATCGGGGATTACATAATAAGGATGACGGCGTACCAGAAAATTCCCTTGCGGCGTTTCGGGCAGCCCGGCAAAACAGTTACGGGGTGGAATTGGACATTCAGTTTACCGCCGACCGGCAGATCGTGGTGTTCCACGACAAGACTCTGACCCGTATGTGTGGGGTAGATAAACGAGTGGACGCCCTGACCTACACCGAACTTCGTGAACTGACCTTGGGCAACACCCAAGAGCGTATCCCCCTACTGCAAGATGTCTTGCGCGTATTGGTGGATACACCCATCATCTGTGAAATCAAGAGTCACGGTGCCTTAACGGATACTTCCCTGTGCGCCGCCGCCCAACCTCTTTTGGACGCCTATGCCGGACCGCTGTGCGTGGAATCCTTTAACCCCTTCATGGTACGGTGGTTTCGTCGGCACAGCCCCCGGACGGTACGAGGAATCCTATCCATGGTCTTTGATACCAACCAGGAAGTGACCCCCACACAAGGGTTTCTGCTCACATCTTTGCTGACCAATTTCCTGTGCCGTCCGGACTTTATTGCTTTTCAGCACACGGACAAAGAGGCCTTTTCTTTCCGGGTATGCCGGCAGTTGTTCCGGGCGCACACCATCGCCTGGACCATCCGTAATACGCAAGAAGAAGCGTCGTCAAAAGATCGTTTTGATAACATCATCTTCGAGAATTACTATCCGGATACGCAACAATAAACAAATGAAAAAGACGGTTGCAAATGCAACCGTCTTTTTTGGTGCGGGTAAGAGGACTTGAACCTCCACCGAATTGCTCCGATATGAACCTGAATCATACGCGTCTGCCAGTTCCGCCATACCCGCATATTGAGTTGTCGTTCCGCAAGGAACGTGTTGAATTATAACGCAGGGCGTCCGGTTTGTCAAGGGGTTTTACAAAGTTTTTTCAATTTTTTGAAATTCCTTTCGGACGACGCAAAAATTACCCTTTCTTTTTTCCATAACATCTGCTATTATAATGTAATGATGCATACCGTTGGAGGTGGGCAAATTGACACATTCCCTGCAAAAAGAAAAAAGTCGGGCGATGCAAACGTTCCTACTGACCCTTGGGTTAGCTGCGCTGTTGTTTCTGCCTTTTGTTATTTACAACCGCGGATACTTTATCTACTACGGAGATTTTAACGCCCAGCAGATCCCCTTCTATCAGCTGGCGCACGACGCTGTACGTAGCGGTAATATCGGATGGAACTGGTATACCGACCTGGGCGCCAACTTTGTGGGGTCCTACTCCTTCTATCTGTTGGGTAGTCCGTTCTTTTGGTTGACCCTCCCCTTCCCCAACGCTTGGGTACCCTACATGATGGCACCGTTGCTGGTGCTGAAGATAGGACTTTCCGGTTGGGCCTGTTATCTGTATACCAGTCGGTTTGTCAAACCGCGTATGGCTATGATTGCCGGTATTCTCTACGCCTTTTCGGGATTTTCCCTGTACAACATATTCTTCAACCATTTCCACGAGGCGATGATATGGTTCCCCCTAATGCTACTGGGACTGGAACAGTATATGACCGAGGGGCGTCGTGGGCTATTAGCCGTATCGGTGTTTCTCAGCGCCTTATCCAACTATTACTTTTTCATTGGACAAGCCATTTTCTTGATGATCTACTGGGTGATCCGGGCTATTTCTGGCGAATGGGAACACCGGGTTCGCCGTTTCTTTGGCGTATGGTTGGAAGCGCTGATAGGCACCGCCTGCGCTGCGGTCATTCTGTTACCGTCTTTCTTTGCGGTGACGCAAAACTCTCGTGTCGAACAACCATTAGAAGGCTGGGGATTGCTGTTGTTCAGCACCAGCCAACGGTTGTATGATATTTTACGCAGTTTCATCTTCCCCCCCGACCTACCAGCACGTGCCTTCTTCCTGCCCGACTCCAACAACAAGTGGGCATCTATGACCGCCTGGGTGCCGGTATTTGGCTGTACCGGTGTGCTTACCTACTTCCAGAGCCGCCGGCACACCGATTGGCTGCGGCGGATGTTGGTTGTCACCTTGCTGTGTGCAGTGATACCCGGGCTGAACGCATTGTTCCAGATGGGCAATCAGATGTACTACGCCCGTTGGTATTATATGATGGTACTCCTGATGATTCTGGCTACCGTTAAGTGCTTTAACGACGAGGACGGGCCGGTAGAATGGAAGCGGCCGATCGGATGGAACGTGGCCATCACGGTGGTGTTCTCCCTCTACGTGACCCTGTGCCCGGCCGACTGGACACCGAGCGAGGAAGCGGAAGA
>JAZRMD010000110.1:0-3529 GCA_045647285.1 Acutalibacteraceae bacterium | reverse complement strand
GGGTTGCCGTCGGGAAGATGTGGAGCGCACCCCCGACCCCGCCACCGAGGTGGCGGCATCCCTGACCGCCCATCTGGTACGGGGCGGCCGGGAGATGCAGGTGTTACCGGTGCGCACCCGTGCCGCCGGTGACTTTGTGGGCGCCAAGGCCGGGTGTTACGTACACAGCGACCGGGATATGCCCACCTTAATGGAGATGCTGTGCGACGTGCAATATCACCGCACCGAGGAGCCGCTGGACGCCTGGCAGTTACGGGATGTGCGTCTGTCCAGCGTGGGTGCGGTGTTTGTGGTGACCGACAACCCCTCTGCCGCCTTGTTGGAGGATTTACAGTCCTTGCGGCGTGGTGGCCGTCGGGTGGTGTGCTTTGTCACCGCTATGTCGGGGGGTCTGCCTCAACCGGTGGTGGAAGCGTTGCAGGACGCTTCCCGTAGTCCGGTGTTGGTCAGTGACCCCACCCAGATTGTGGAGAAAGTGGGTGGTGCGCTGTGATGAGGATACAACGGGAGGCGGTCATCCACGCCGGCAAACGCCGGGAATCCTTTGTAGAATTTCTGTGGGAACTGGTCAGCTGTTGGCTGTTAGCCGTGGGCACGTCCCTGCTCCAGAATGTGCAGATACCCTATCCCTTGGCCACTATAGACATCGTGTGGCAGACCGCCTTGACGGTGGCCATATTGGCCTTATTTTCCCGTCGTTGGTTTTTGATGTTGATCGTGACGGTACAGGCGTTGCTGTTGGGACTGCTGGCTATGCTGTTGCTTCAACTGCCTATCGGGGAATCCATCGTTTCCGCCGTGGATTTTTGCGGCTGGTTTTTCCAGGGAATGCCCCACGACGAAATGTGGTCCACCGGTAGCGGTATGACCGTGTTGCACGTGCTGCTCAATATCGGCATCAGTATGCTGATGTTCTTTGTGGTGCGCGTATCTCGGGGCGCCTGGCCCCCCCTCATTCTGTGTTTTTCTCTGCTCATATTGATTATGACCTTTGGAGACCCTACCAACAACGCCGCCGCTACTGCGGCCTACCTGGCCGGCTGTTGCCCCATGATCGCTCGGGATAATTACAGCGGCCGGCGCCTGTTTTCCGGTGAGGAAAAATTCCGTTCTATGGGTACCCGTTGGGGTGTGTCCACCGCCGCCGGCGCCCTGTGTCTGTCCGCCGCCGTACTGCTGTTGATGCTCATTCCGGTGGATACGGACTTGTTGCGTGTGCGTTGGTGTTCCGACCTGGCCGCCGATTTCCAGTCGGTGACCCATTGGTTTACCGCCCAGCAAAAAAAGACGGACGTGCTGACCTTGGAGGACTTGGGGTTACAGCCTTACCCCGACCGCCTGGGCGGCAATTTGGAACAAAAAGAGCCGCAGCGACTGGCTACCACCGACCTCAAATCCTCGGTTTTGGTGCGTATGACCAGTTACGATACGTTTACGGGAGATAATTGGACCGGCGATTTCAACACCGCCTACCGGTACGATGGCCCCTTTAGCGGCACCCAACAGCAGTTGTTGGGCAATACCGCCCTGTCGGGGGAGATGAGCAGTCTGTTACGCCCGTTGATGGGGGTACAGAGCATGACCGTCACCCTGTCCACCCCCATGGCCATTCTGCCCGGTGCGGCCCAGGTAATGTCGGTTACCGAAAACACTCCGACCAACAATCCTCTGCTGTTTAACGGCAAGGGGGAGCTGCTGTCTTTCTTCGGCTACGACACCGGGTACAGTTATACGGTGGAGAGTCTGCAATACCCCTTTATGGCCGGATTGCGGCAGGATGATCTGGATAAGTTTATGATCGCCGACTCTTTGGGTGAGGACGATTACTACGACGACGAAGATGCCATGGAGCGGTATTTGACCTTGCCGGAGGACTATTCCCAACAGGCTAAGGAGTTGGCCGTATATCTGACCGAGGGCAAGAGCCATCCCCTGGAAGGCGCTCTGGCGCTGTGCCGGTATTTTTCTCTCACCGACGGATTTGTGTATACCGATCGTCCCGGTCCTTTGCGCAGCAAGGAGAACGTGGTGGACAAGTTACTGAAGGAAAAAAGAGGCTACAGCGTCTATTACGCCACCACCATGGCCACTATGGCCCGGGCGGCCGGTATTCCGGCCCGTTTGGTGGCCGGCTACCGCACGGCGCTGGATACCACCGGCACCTACGTGGTGGACGCTTCTCAGCCGTATGCGTGGGTGGAGTGTTACATCCGCACCTTGGGTTGGGTGGCCTTTGATCCCACCCCCCGGGATACCACCAACAGCGTACCGGAAAGCCAGATACAGCCGTTGGAGAAGGAGGTGCCCGACGAGGACGAGCAATCGCCGGAGGAGGACGCCGAGAGAGAACATTATTCTCTGCCCTTCGATTGGCTGGGCACCCTGTTGTGGATTTTGCTCATAGTGGCGTTGGCACTGTGGATCGCCCGGACGGTATTTGCCCATAAGCTGTACGACCCGGCATGGGTGGATCGGTTGTTGCGCAGTCCCATCGCCAAGGCACACCTGTATTACCGGGATATTCTGCGTCAGGTAGGGTATATCCACCGTCCTCTGCGCCGGGGCGAAACGGTGCTGGAATGGTTGGAAGATGCGGCGGATAAACCTCTGCCCGACGGACTTGCCGAGGCGTTGGAGCCGGTGATGGCTATGCTGTATGGCAACCGCCCCGTTACGGCGCAAGCCATAGGGCCCTTGGCCGCCGTGCATGGTGCGCTGGAGCCGGTGGTCCGTGCTCATATGCGTATAGACAATTATTGGTTACACCGCCGGGTGCTGTTGCCGTGGTTTAACAGACCCTTGTTGACGGCGGAATGGAAGGAAAGGAGAGGCAAATCGTGCTGAATACGGAGGATACCGTTGCCCGGATAACCCGGATATGTTTGCTCACGCTGGGTTTTCTGGGGGCGGCGATGGGCGTGTTTTTGCTGTTGTTTGCGGATACCGACGTGACCGGTAACGAGTGGGGTCGCAACGTGTATCTGTTGGGTACCGCCCTGCTGTTGGCGGCGTTGTTTACCCGTTGGCTGACCGTTCTGCAGGAGGGGGGCGTGTCCCGTCCCCGGTCGGTGTGGTATTGCCCTCTGGTGGCCGCCGGCCTGACCTTAGCGGTCACCTTGTTGGCGTATGCCTATCTGGGTATATGGCCTTTGGGGCAAAAGACGGTGATGGTGGTGGATATGCACCACCAGTATGCCCCCCTGTTGAGCGAACTGCGGCAGATGCTGCTGGAGGGGGACAGTTTCACCTACTCCTTTCATCTGGGACTGGGCTCCAACTTCATTCCGGCTTTTGCCTACTATCTGGCCAGCCCACTGAACCTGTTGCTGGTGCTGTTCCCCCCGGCTTATTTAGCGGAAGGCATCTTCCTGATTATGCTCATTAAGACGGTGTTGGCGGCGGCGGCCTTTGCCGCCTGTGCCCAACACCTGTTGCACCGGCGCAACGCCGCCGTGGTAGCCCTGTCTATGTTGTACGCCCTGATGACCTATATGTTGGCGTATTCCTGGAACATTATGTGGCTGGACGT
>JAZRMD010000109.1:0-3838 GCA_045647285.1 Acutalibacteraceae bacterium | reverse complement strand
CTGACCCTGTCCGGCGTATCCAAAAAGGAACGGCGCCGCCGGGCCAAAGAGGCTCTGGAACGGGTGGGACTGGGCAACCAGTTGCGCAAAAAGCCCGGCGAAATGTCCGGCGGACAGATGCAGCGTGTGGCCATCGCCCGGGCGTTGGTGAACAACCCGGATATTATCCTGGCTGACGAACCCACCGGTGCGCTGGACACCGAAACCAGCGTACAGGTAATGGAGATCCTCAAGGAGATCTCCCGTGACCGGTTGGTGGTGATGGTGACCCACAACCCCGACCTGGCCGAAACCTATTCCACCCGAATCATTCGGATGCTGGATGGAGAGATCACCGGGGACAGCGCACCGCTGACCGAGGAAGAAACGACCGCCGAGGAAACATGGGCCGTAGCACGTGCGGAAGAAGAAAAGAAGAAAAAGCGTCCGTCCATGTCCTTTGCCACCTCCTTTGGCCTGTCGTTGAAGAATCTCTTTACCAAGAAGGGACGCACCGCCCTGACCGGTTTTGCCGGCAGTATCGGTATAATCGGCATCGCCCTTATCTACGCCGTATCCCAAGGTATGACCACCTACATCAACACGGTGCAGGAAGACACCCTTTCTTCCTATCCCTTGACCCTACAAGCCACCCATATGGATATGAGCACCTTGCTGACCACCTTTATGGGCAAAGCCCAATCTGCCGGTCAGCACGATAAGGACGCCGTATATCAAAAAACGATGCTGTACGACCTGGTGAACTCCTTAAACTCTATGGAAGCCACCGAGAACGACCTGAAAACCTTTAAGACCTATCTGGAAGAACGACTAGCGGACACCTCGGAGGAAAATCTGCTGGACGATGCAGTCAGCGGCGTACAATACACCTACGATATGAATCTGCAGGTGTATACCGAGAGTGTGGACGGCACGGTCATCCTGTCGGATACCCAGGAACTGTTACAGGAACTGCTTATCGAGTATTTTGGTATGGACCTGTCCTCTATGATGAACTTTGGCGAAAGTTACGGTATGGACACCTCCTCCATGATGGTGATGCCCGGTATGTCCAGCGGTCAGCTGTGGCAGGAGATGTTGCCCGGCAAAAACGGCGAAGCCATCAACGACCTGTTAAAGAAGCAATACGACGTTATCTACGGTCACTGGCCTCAGAAATACAACGAAATCGTGCTGGTGGTGGACAGCAACAATGAAATCGACGATATGACCCTCTACGCCCTGGGACTAAAATCCAAGGAAGATGTGGACGCTCTGGCAAAAGCCGCCTTTGACAAAACCGAGGTAGCCGTAGAGCAGAAGCATTGGAGCTACGAGGATATCTGCAATATGCAGTTCCGCACGGTGTTTGCGTCCGATTGCTACACCTACGATAAGCAGTCCGGCCTGTACACCGACCTGCGCAAGTCCCAGACCGGACTGAAGTACCTGTACGATAACGGGCTGGACTTGAAGGTGTCCGGCATCATCCGACCCAGCGAAGAGGCGGTGTCCGCTATGCTGCGTGGCTCCATCGCCTACACCAGCGCCCTCACCGCCCACGTGGTGGAAAACAGCAAGACCGCACCGGCCATTAAGGCGCAATTGGAACAGACCGATACGGATATCTTCACCGGTCTGCCGTTTAAGGAGAACACCGGCAGCCTGACAGCCGAGGAGAAAAAGAGCGAGTTTAACCACTACGTAGACTCTCTGGATGAGCAGGGCAAAGCGGATACCTATGTGAAAATCAAGAGCATCCCCACCGCCCAGCAACTGGACGGTATGGTGAAGCAGGCCATGACCGGTATCACCCGGGAGAAGATGCAAACCACTATGGTACAGGCGCTGACCCAACAGATGGGTATGGCGGAAGAGGATATTGCCGACTACCTGACCTCTATGACCGACGAGGATATGAACGAGATGTACACCCAGATGGTCACCGAGCAGATCAAACGGCAATACGCCGTTCAGGTGCAGACCCAGATGGCCCCCCTGCCCACCGCCCAGTTGGTGGCTATGCTCACCGCCGAGGCTAAGACCTACACCGACGAGCAGTACGCCACCTACTATGATGAGGTGCTGGAATTCAGCGAGTCCACCTACGAGGATAATCTGCTGTCTTTGGGATACGTACAACTGGATGACCCGGCCAGCATCAACATCTATGCGTCCACCTTTGAAAATAAGGACGTTATTGAAGAAGCCATTACCGCCTACAACGACCAGGTGGATGACCTGGAAGAGATCACCTACACCGACTACGTGGGGCTGATGATGTCCTCCATCACCACCATCATTAACGCCATCTCCTACGTACTCATCGCCTTTGTAGCGATATCGCTGGTGGTGTCCTCCATTATGATTGGGGTCATCACCCTCATATCCGTACAGGAGCGCACCAAGGAGATCGGTATTCTGCGCGCCATCGGCGCTTCCAAGCGCAACGTATCCAGTATGTTTAACGCAGAAACCATGATAATCGGTCTGCTATCCGGCGCCATCGGCGTAGGCATTACCTACCTGCTGTGCATTCCCATCAACCTCATTCTCAATCATCTTACCGGTATCGAGAATCTGCGGGCCATCCTCCCCGTAGAGGTGGCTATCATCCTGGTAGCCATCAGCGTGGTGCTGACTCTGATTGCCGGCATTATCCCCTCTCGCAGCGCCGCCAAGAAAGACCCGGTGGTGGCCCTCCGCACCGAATAAAACCAACAAACAGACGCCAATGGGACCCATCCCATTGGCGTCTGTTTTATCGGAAAAGGGAAATTAAGTACTCCAACCATTCCAATAGTGCAAACCGTATCTGATAGCGCTGTCCGTTGGTCACCAGGTCCTGTTGGGTGCCGGTAAGCACCTCTTTCAAAGGGTCCTCTTCGGTGGCGGCGCCCATACACAAGGGGGGAAACACCACGCACCACCAGTTTTGCCCTTTACCCTCCCCTATCTCTATACGCACCGCATCGTACATACCGGCCGGCAGGGTCACCGTATCGTACTGCCGGGTGGTAAAGTACATACGGCACAGGGAGGCAGACACGGGATAGTCGTATCCGGCATCCCACACCGTCCGCTGGGCGATCTCCCGTATACGCGGCAGGTGTTGCCTGGCTAATGTAAGCGCTTCCATAGCGGTTTCCGCGCCGTCCAGCCAACCGGCGGTGGCGGCGGTAACCGCATCGCGCACCTGCAACTTTACCGTCTGGTCGGCGGTGGAATCGGAATGGGCCAATATGTGCAGACGTACCACCCGGTCCCGTATACCGGCGCATTCACCATAAAAGCCGCACACCGACAGTACCACGCACAAGGCGAGTCCTCCGGTGACGGCTTTTATCCATCGGGTCTTATTCATCCATCATCATCTCCTTGCAGGGAGAGTATGGGACGGTTTTTACACACTTATTCAACCGAAATACGGCATCCGCTACAGGGATGGCAGACGAACGCCACCGGGAACTCCCCGGCCAGCGTCCGGCAACAGTCTTGTGCCGCTTTCTCATCATCAAACACGGCAAACACCGCCGAGCCGCTTCCGGTCATCTGGGCGGCCAGGGGCCTGTACCCATCCATAACCCGGCGAATCGTCTGTACCCCGGCTATGGCGGTGGCCGGCTCAAACACGTTGTACACCTGCCGGCAGATGCCCGGCAGGTCCTCTTGCTCCCACGCCGGTATGGCCAAGGCGTGGTTGGGGCGGCGAGTCAGCGGTGCCCGGTCAATGGCCGCATAGGCCTCTGCGGTGGATACGCCGTCGGGGGGCTGTGCCACCACGATGGAGCAATCGGGCAATAAGGGTAAGGGGCGCAGCGCCTCGCCGATACCGGTCACGTAGGCGGCGCCGCCCTGT
>JAZRMD010000108.1:0-7726 GCA_045647285.1 Acutalibacteraceae bacterium | reverse complement strand
AAATAGACCAGTCCATTTTCTTTTCAGGTTTAGTGGTGGTTGTGGTTTTTGGTTTTTCAGTAGTGGTTTCTTCTCCCGATTGTACAGATGTCCCATCCCCATCATTCGTTTCTACATCCAAGTCACATCCCACGCAAAAGCAGCTGCAAAGAGCCATTACCAAGAAAAGTAAAGTCCATTTCTTTAAGTTGATATTCATCAAAACACCCCGCAAAATTTGACTTTATCTCATTATAGCATAAATGGAATTTTTTTCAAACTATTTTTTAGCAGTCGTGCATTAGACCGAACAGAGCGCAAATCACGCTCTGCTCGGCTTTTCTCATGTTACGCCGCGTGGTCTAAGCCGTTGGTAAACTGCTCAAAGTCAAAGTTAAAATCGATCTTCACTTTATAATCCCTGAAAACTTCAATGCGGTTGATGAGTGCGTCGACGGCCTCGCTTTTGGAAACGCTTTTCATCTTGGCAAGAACATCCTTAATGATGGTATTTACGGCACCGTCCAGAATGTGCCTGCCGTCTTTTGCTATTATTCATTGGAGATGTTGGCTGTTCGCCGTCTTTCTGCTGTGAAAAACAGATAGAGCTGTGCGGTCCAACCCATCAGAGGCTGTGCAGGATACTCAACATCAAATGGTTTGCCGGTAATACCGTCATATTTCTCCCACAGCATTTGCGTATCTTTGAAGGTGTTTTCCACCACCGATATGTAGGCGTCGCGTATGGCAGCGGCTTGTGTGGTTAGACCGTAGTTGCAGCAGGCTGTGTAGGCGATATACTGTAGAGGTGGCCATATTGCAGGGTAATCCCATTGGTATATATAGGCGCAGTCCTGCTCGGCGGTGGCGGCGACACCATACGGCACCATCAACTTTTGCAGCAGAGCCTGTTCGCCGACAGACCCCTTCGATAGACCCACAAACAATGGGTAGAGAGAAGGGAGGGAGTGTACGGGGCTGAAATGCTCATCTCTGTAGTTCCAGTCCAAATAGATTCCGGACTGTTCGTCCCAAAGAGTGGCGTCCATTTTATCGCGCCGCTGCTGCGCACGTTGCTGCCACTGGTCGGCTTCATCGTTTTGCAAAATGTGACAGAACTCCGCCATGGTGGTCTCCAAACCGAAAAGCAGGGAGTTGAGGCACACGGGATTGTAGAATTGTCCGTCCAGTTCAAAACGAGATGTAAAATCCCAGCCGCTTTCCCACAAAGATAGGGTGGTGTGAGCTATCTTTTTCGCATCCTGGGGGTTGATCGTCCGTTTGCCCTCGGTGCGGTAACCATAGTCACGCAGAATGGTCTCTTGTTCTTGCTCCGTCAGACTACTAGGATTGCCGTAGTAGTTAAGTCCGTTGGGTGCCAGTCGTTCTGTCTGCCAAAATGCATATTCCTTTGTAAGGATGGCGTAGGCGTTGGCTAACCAGTTGACATCCTTGGTATGGGTGTATATATCCTTCACGGCTTGATACAGAAACGGCGGTTGTGATCGACGGTTCGCAATAGAGATCTTATTGTTGCAGTTGGGGACAAAGCCGTATGTGTCTGCCATATACAACAGGTTATCCACGTTATTTTTGGCTTGCTCCACATTGCCGCTTGCCAGCAGTCCCACATTGGTGAAATAGGTCCCCCAATAGTACATCTCTCGAAAAATATTCTTCAATCCCGACACGCTGTAAGGATGGGGGAGCCCCACGGTATTTCCTTCATCCTCTGTGTTGTAGCGCAGGGTCCGTGGGTAGTTACCTTGGATAAATTGTGTGATCTCTGTCATCATAAGCACCTCCTATAACCATAGCATACGACAAATTGAGCATAGTGTCTATGTACGATTCGATACAAGAATTGTATATTTTCGAACAATTTGTTGACGTAGTTATCCAGTGTGATATAATAGTGTATGTCTACTGTCTAAGCAATATCTGACGAGCGGAGTGGTATGGATATGTCGCTTTTAGATTTGTATAAAATGGATTATACGCTGACGAAAATTGACGCCTTGAGCCAGACGTATTGGTATGACGGCCAGGCGTTTACTATGGCATATCCGCGACCGACCAACGCCTTTTTGTATATTGAGTCCGGTAGGGTGGAGGCGCAGATGCGCGATGGTGCCCATATAGAAGCACCTGCTCAAAGTGTGTTGTTTGTCCCAAAGGGTGCGCAATACACCTTAACCTTTCACGGGGAGGAGGGTGCCGCCCCACGCACACTGTTGTTTGAGTTTGTAGCCACGGTGGCAGGTGCAGAGCCGGATTTGGGGGATTCGTTCGTTGTCGGCATTTTTAACTATTCCGAACGGTATGAGGAAATGTTTGTGCAGATGGCGGACGAAGTTGCAAGGCCCGTCAGCATCCCTGCCGTTGTCAAAACGCAGGCGTACGGACTGCTTAACGCTATTTTGTCAGAGCTTAGCGAAACTCGCTATATCCACTCGTCTTACAGGACGATCATGGACGGTATAGCCTACTTGGAGAACGACATCTACCAGAAACTGTCTATACAGGAGATAGCGGCGATGTGCTTTGTCAGTGTTGGTTATTTCGAGCGATTGTTTCGAAGATATGCAGGGTTGACGCCGTCGCAATATCGCATAAAGCAGAAAATCAATCGCAGTCTGCGACTGTTGCAAAGCCCTGAAGGGACGCTGGAGCAGATAGCGGAGGAACTGGGGTTTTATGATGGTGCACACTTTTGCCGTTGTTTCAAGAAAGAGATGGGTATGACCCCTAAAGAATATCGCCGCACACACACAGGGTAACACAGGCGTATCGCTATATCTGCCTTTGCAGAGTACCAAAGAGAATGGGTGTGGAACAGCATCTTTGCCCACTTTACGCTTTTGCAAGCGTTCGGTAAAGCCAGATCCTCAACGGTGCGTAAAGGATAAATATTTTGTCTTGCAATTTGCTTATTTCTCTCGTATAATATGTATAATGTCTGTACAATTCTAGAAAGGTAGGTGAACGCTATGGAAAGCAATCCTGTTCCTCCTCGAAGTAGTCGGCTGATCAATAGAGTATCCCAGGTGTCTGTAGGGTTCACTACAGGCTTTGTTCTGTTATAGAACTGGCAGAATAAAGCTTAATTTCCCTGTGACCGCCTGCTGGATACAGTAAGGAGGTCTTTTTTTTGAGTGAAGAAATCAAAAAGATAGTATCGGAGGATCCGGCAACGCCCGTCCGCCGCGATTATAAGGAAGAACTGCTGTTGATTATCCGCAGTGGGCGCCCCTTAGCCGAGTGGCGTGAGATATTGCCGGAATATCACGACAGCGATATTGCCGATTTGCTCGAAACGCTTACTCCGGAAGAACGGCGCCGTCTGTACCGCATTTTGGGCACCGAACGGATGAGTCAGGTGTTTACTTATCTGACGGATGTAAGCGCCTATATTGACGAGCTGGACGTGCAACATGCCGCTGACCTCATTGATGAGATGGATGCGGACGACGCGGTAGACCTGTTGGATGAGTTGGATACGGATAAGCGGCAGGAATTGATGAGTCTGCTGGACGAAGACGTTGCGGAAGATATCCGCTTGATCGACTCGTACGACGATACCCGTATCGGTAGCCGTATGACCACCAACTTTGTGGCCATCGGCCGGGACCTGACGGTCAAACAAGCCATGCGTTCCCTCATTCGCCAGGCGGCGGACAACGACAACATTTCCACCATCTTCGTTCTCGAAAACGACGGCACTTTCTATGGAGCGCTGGATCTCAAGGACTTGATCGTAGCCCGGGAAGACACTCCTTTAGAAGAGCTTATCGTCACCTCGTTCCCCTTCGTATATGCTACGGAGAGTGTGGACGAGTGTATCGAAGAACTTAAGGAATATTCAGAAGACTCCATACCCGTATTGGGGGAGGATGACCGCCTGTTGGGCGTCATTACCGCCCACGACCTGGTGGAGGCGGTAGACGAGGAGTTGGGCGAAGACTACGCCCGTCTGGCCGGTCTTACCGAAGAGGACGATCTGCGTGAACCCTTGTTCAGTAGTTTGCGTAAGCGCATCCCGTGGCTGTTGGTGCTGTTGCTGTTAAGCCTCGTGGTGTCGGGCGTGGTGACGGTTTTTGAGCCGGTGATGCAGTCCTTGACGCTGATTGCCTGTTTCCAATCCCTGATATTGGGTATGGCCGGCAACGTGGGTACCCAGTCGTTGG
Source organism: Acutalibacteraceae bacterium (assembly GCA_045647285.1). Lineage (GTDB taxonomy): Bacteria > Bacillota > Clostridia > Oscillospirales > Acutalibacteraceae > UBA5905. The sequence continues at coordinate 3,560 of JAZRMD010000108.1, read as the reverse complement.
CGGTGACCATACGGGTGCTGATGGATGACGACCTGTCCGGTCGGGAGCAGGCGCAACTGGTATTTAAGGAGTTGCGCATTGGTCTGCTCAACGGCGGTGTATTGGGGACGCTATCCTTTGTGTGCATCGGCTTGTATATTTGGCTGATGCAAGGGGAAACTGCGTTGTTTGCCTTTGCTGCGTCCGGATGCATCGGTGTGGCGCTCTTGTTGGCTATGGCGGTGGCCAGTCTTACCGGCACGGTGGTGCCCATTACTTTTAAGAAGATGGGGGTAGACCCGGCGGTGGCGTCCGGCCCCCTCATCACCACGATCAATGACCTGGTGGCGGTAGTTACCTATTACGGCCTGGCCTGGGTGTTGCTGTTGCAGGTGTTACAGTTGTAATCAATATAACGGAGGATGTACCAATGAATGTAGTCGTAGCGCAGTCCGGCGGTCCCACCAGCGTTATTAATGCGTCGCTGTTGGGGGTCTACCGTCAAGCAAGAAAGTGGGACGCCGTGCAGACCGTGTACGGTTCTCTTAACGGCATTGAGGGGATACTCAATGATAATCTGGTCTCCCTTAATGACGTGTTGCGTACCGAGGAGGATATGGCTCTTCTGCGGCAGACTCCGTCGGCCGCCCTGCGCTCCTGCCGGCACAAGCTGCCGTCTTATGAGCAATCACCCGAGGTGTACGAAACCATCCGCAAGACCTTGGAAAACCACGATATCGGTGCGTTCTTCTATATCGGAGGCAACGACTCCATGGATACGGTACATAAGCTGTCGGGTTATTTTGCGCAGGTGGATTGCCCCATTCGGGTGATGGGGGTGCCCAAGACTATTGACAATGACCTGATGATTACCGACCACACCCCCGGTTACGGCTCGGCGGCTAAGTTTGTAGCCACCACTATGCAGGAGATCATCCGGGATTGCACCGTGTACGACCTGAATTCGGTTACCATCGTGGAGATCATGGGCCGGGACACCGGTTGGCTCACCGCCGCCGCGGCGTTGCCTCACCGCAATGGGGACGTGGCGCCCCATCTGGTGTATCTGCCGGAGGTGCCGTTCTCGGTGGACGCTTTCGTAGAGGATGTGCGCCGGATTCAGCAGGAGAGCCGTACGGTGGTGGTAGCCGTATCTGAGGGCGTAGAGATAGACGCCTTGGGCGACTATCAGTCCGGTAAGGTGGATAATTTTGGGCATAAATATCTGTCCGGCATCGGTAAGTGCCTGGAGGACGTGGTACGGGAACGTATCGGTTGCAAGGTGCGCTCGGTGGAACTCAACCTGCCCCAGCGTTGTGCGGCGCATATTAGTTCTCTGACCGATGTAGAAGAGGCGGAGGGGGTTGCCGCTGCCGCCGTGCGTGCCGCTATGGACGGTGTCACCGGTGAGATGGCCATCATCCGCCGGGTAGGGGGTACCCCTTATCGTGTGGACTACGACCATATCCCGGTGGAAAAGGCCGCCAACGCCGTCAAGTATGTGCCTCGGGAATGGATTAACGAACAGGGGAACAACGTGACCGATGCCGCCCTGCAATATATCCAGCCGCTGATAATGGGGGAATTGCCCCTTGTCACCGTCAACGGTATGCCCCGGCACTTCAAATTGTAATCCTCATTATATATGGAATGACGCTTTTTCGGACGCTGTTTTCAGCGTCCGAAAATTTTTTTGTAATCATTACAAAAAACTCTTGACAAAATCCCCAATATCGTGTATTCTATGTTTGTAATCATTACAGATAAGTAACGATTACAAGAAAGGAGGTTGCTATGACGCAAGAGCAGATGGCCCGGTTGCTCACCGCACACGGGCTGCGCCCCACACAGCAACGTCTGGCTGTATACGAATATCTGTTACAGCACCGCACACACCCTTCGGCAGAAACGGTGTATGAAGCATTGGCAAAGCTTCACCCCACATTTTCTCGTACCACCGTGTACAACTCGCTACACGCATTGGTGGAGACGGGTTTGGTGCAAGAACTGTCCTTGGGGACGGAGGAGCGCCATTACGACGGCGATGCGTCCTTACACGGGCACTTCTATTGTTGCGGTTGCCATGAGATATTCGATTTCCCTCTCAATGAGGAGGCCATTCACGCTCTGCAACCCAAGGATTTCCAGGTTTTTGGCAGAGCCATCCACTTTAGTGGACAATGTCCCACCTGCGGCACCGCCGCACAAAACAGTCGTTAATATCCATTAACTATAATGAATTGATTTGGAGGAAAAGATTATGAAAAAGTTTGTTTGCAGCGTTTGTGGTTATGTTCACACCGGTGATGAGGCTCCCGAGTCCTGCCCCGTTTGCAAGGTAGGCAAGGAGAAGTTCAACGAGCAGGTCGGTGAGCGTTCCTGGGCCGCCGAGCACGTGGTTGGCGTGGCTAAGGGCGTAGACCCGGAGATCATCGAGGGTCTGCGTGCCAACTTTGAGGGCGAGTGCTCCGAAGTGGGTATGTATCTGGCGATGGCCCGTGTGGCTCACCGTGAAGGCTACCCCGAGATCGGTCTGTACTGGGAGAAGGCCGCCTACGAAGAGGCAGAGCACGCCGCTAAGTTTGCGGAGCTGCTGGGCGAGGTTGTGACCGACAGCACCAAGAAGAATCTGGAGATGCGTGTGGATGCTGAGAACGGCGCCACCGCCGGCAAGTTTGAGTTGGCCAAGCGCGCCAAGGAACTGGGTCTGGATGCCATCCACGACACCGTCCATGAGATGGCTCGTGATGAAGCAAGACACGGCAAGGCATTTGAGGGTCTGCTCGCTCGTTATTTCAAATAAGCAAAAACCGCATAAAATAAGGGTTTTCAGGACATCCACCGCTTTGGTGGGTGTCCTTTGCTTTTATGTGCAAATCCGTGATAGTGTGTAAAATACACACTCCAAAACATATTGAAAAATATATTTTTTAAGGGGTGTGTGTATTGTGGTGTGTAAATACCGCCAAAATAAAAAAGATATGAGTGAATTTCACCCATATCTTTGTGGTTATTCTGCATCCGTATCTTCGTTAAGTTCTGCGGATGTATCATTCTTATAATAGTTAATAATCATTTGTCGCTTGTTCTCATTACCCTTAATTACGAACTTGGGATTTATGAGATAAACACCGTTTGATTTTCTTTTCATAAAATCAACCTGTTGCAATTTTCTAAGTACAGAATAAACGGTTTTCTCTGATACTCCGCATCCTTTGGCAATCTGTTTCTTGGTTCCGAGAAATGTGTTGTCGCTATATTTAACATTTTCAAGGATGTAACATACAACCTTTACGGATTTTGAGTTCAATATACCGAGTGCCAGTAAAAAATCTGCCATAAACACTTTGATAAAGTTTTGTGATGTTACCTCTTTTGAAACAATGAACTCACCATATTCGCCTGTTTCAACATTTACGGTCGATACAATTTCAGTTTTATTCGCCATCTGTTTTGGTCCTCCTTTCTATCGTATTCAATTTGAATATGATGGAAAGGATTTTTTATTGAGGTAAAACAGGTAATTTAATTACAGTAAAGCAGGTAAAAAATTACCTACTAACAGGTAAAATTTTACCTGT
>JAZRMD010000107.1:0-4998 GCA_045647285.1 Acutalibacteraceae bacterium | reverse complement strand
GATCTCCTCCACCACCGGCAACAGGGTGGCGTTGGGGTCGTTTCCGCCGTCTCCGGTATATAGGCCGTCAATGTCCGACAGCAGTATCAGCAGGTCCGCCTGTACGTTGGTGGCCACAATGGCACCCAAGGTGTCGTTATCGCCGATAACGATCTCCTCGGTGGCTACCGAGTCGTTCTCGTTGATGATGGGCAAGGCACCCAACTCCAACAGGCGGTACATGGTATTGTGGAAGTTGCCACGGCGCTCCTCGTTTTGCAGATCGGCGCCGGTAATCAGTATCTGCGCTACCGTGTGATTATGTTCGGTAAACAGCTTATCATATGTATACATCAACTCACATTGACCTACTGCCGCCGCCGCTTGTTTGGTGGGGATATCGGAGGGACGTCCGTCCAAGGACAGCTTACCCACCCCCATACCGATGGCGCCGGAAGACACCAACACCACCTGGTGTCCGGCGTTTTTTAGGTCGCTCATGACGTTGCACAGTTTTTCCACCCGGCGGATATTGAGCAATCCGGTGGCGTGGGCCAACGTGGAGGTGCCGACCTTGATGATGATACGCATAGTCATACCCCTTTTGTCGGTAATAATTATGAAAATAATTAAAGATAGAATACCACAGTATGCCGTGGATTGCAAGGAAAAAAGTTGCAAGCCGGCGACAGATGTGCTAAAATGTAGGTATATTACTGGGATGGAGAAGAATTATGGAACAGTTTATCCGTACCGCTATGTTGCTGGGCGAAGAAGGCGTACAGCGTCTGCAAAAGGCCCGGGTGGCCGTATTCGGTCTGGGAGGCGTGGGTGGCTACGTCGTGGAAGCCCTGGCCCGTTCCGGCGTGGGTGCGTTGGACCTGATCGATAATGACCGTATCAGCCTGACCAACCTGAACCGACAGATATTGGCCACCCACACCACGGTAGGGCAATACAAGACCCAAGCCGCCGCCGACCGGGTGGCGGCCATTAACCCGGCCTGTCGAGTGGTGACCCATACGCTGTTTTATACCCCGGATACCGCCGGGGATATAGACCTTACCGCCTACGACTACGTGGTGGACGCCATTGACACGGTCACCGCCAAGTTGGATCTGGCGGTACGGGCCCGGGACGCCGGAGTGCCCCTCATCAGCAGTATGGGCACCGGCAACAAGCTGGACGCCGCCGCCCTGACCATAACCGATATCAGCAAGACCGCCATGTGTCCCCTGGCGAGAGTTATGCGCAAGGAGTTGGGGGTACGCGGCATTAAGCACCTAAAAGTAGTCTACTCCCCCGAACAACCCCGGCGGCCCGTCTTCTCTGCCGGTGAATACCCGGCCGGGCGACGGGATATCCCCGGCTCGCTTGCCACGGTGCCGGCGGTAGCCGGCCTGCTGTTGGCCAATGAGGTCATACGGGATCTGACAGAAATATCGGATGAAACGTATTGATTTTTAGTTCCCAAAGGTGTATAATGCGTTTATGCGCAATATGCGTATACGCGAAATTTTCGTTATGACGAAGAAAAGAGATGACGAATACCCTTGGATTATCTAACCGTCAAGCAGATAAGCGAACAATGGGGATTAACCGTCCGCCGGGTGCAAGACCTGTGTAAAAGCGGCGCCATTCCCGGCGCGGTGCGTTGGGGGCGAGAGTGGATGATCCCTCCTCTGGCCGTCAAGCCGGACGACGGACGCAAAAAAGCGGTCATCCGAGCCACCGGCGACACCTCGGCAGATCACAAGCGTGAGCAGCTGACCCTGCTGACCCGGTACAACAAGCCGGGCACGGCCAACAAGGTGCTGGAGAGCCTGAAGGACGATCCGCTGATGCAGGATATCTTCCGTATACAGCTCTGTCACGCTCAGGGAGATATGGTAACGGCCAAGGATCTGCTGTATAAACTCAAGGCTCAGGAACAGCCGGGCAGCGCCCTGCGGACGCTGGTTGGCTCTTATATGGCACAGACCGCCATCGTTCTGGGCGATCTCTCTATGTGGAAAGAGGCTCAGGAGCATCTGGAAAGCGGCGAGATCGCCGACCCGATGCTACGGATGCAGATGGACTTCTGGTACGCGGTCAACAAGAGCATCATCAATGACACCAGCTATTTCCCGGATTGGTTCCGTCGGGGAGACTTTACTCCCCTGCCCCGGGAACTGCACCCCATGGCACGGCTGTGTTACGCCAAGTATCTGTACATCAGTGCCCACGAGATAGAGAAGTATACGGGCGACAAGCATCCGGCACTATCCTTTTTACAAACGTTTCCCCTCATACTGGAGCCGCTTATCACCCAGACGACGGTGGAGGGCGTGATGGTGACCGAGCTGCAACTCCGTCTGCTGTGCGCCATCGCCTACCATATCAGCGGCGAGGACCAGCTAGCCATACTGCACATAGACCGGTGCCTGCAGATTGCTCTGCCCGACCGACTGTATCTGCCCCTGGCCGAAAACCGGCACCGCTTGGGCAACCTGTTGGACGACCGTCTGGAATCCGCAGACCCCAAGGCTTTTGCCGACGTGAAGCGGCTGTCCAAGGCGTGTCAACAAGGATGGATCTCCTTACATAACGCCGTCCACCGTACCACCCTATCCGACGCCCTCACCCTGCGCGAACAGCAGATATGCAAGTTGGCGGTGTACGGACTGGGCAACAAAGAGATTGCCGAACGGCTCAACATCTCGATTAATGTGGTCAAACAAGCGCTACGGTGCGCTATGGATAAGACCGGCGCTAACAGCCGGTCAGAACTACACCGATTTGTATAAAAATGGATAGTCGGTGGCAATAGCCGATAAAAAACTACCCAAAACTTGGTTTTCACGGGTAGTGAAAAAATAACAAAACCCCTTATACTGTTGTTGTAACAACGGCATAGGGGGTTTATTATGTTGCGAAAAACCACTCCCCGGGAAGGGGAGCTGTACAAAACCATACGGGTGGAAGAGCGATCGTATACTATTGTATACGGCTACTACTCCGAACAAGAACGTCTGTCGGAGGATCCTATCCCTATCTTCCCCGACCTGGCGCTCAACCCGGAATACACCACCGATGGCAAACCCATCGTCACGCGCATTCAAGATCCCTGCGCCTATTATCAATGCCGAGACGATAACCCGGATGGATGGTGCGCTGACTGTATATACTATCCAGGGGAAAAGGAAGAAATCGGCATCTGTCAATGCGAACGAAATCGTCGCTACACAAAGGAGGAAACACAATGAAGAACACCATGAAGAAAATGCTGTCCTTGATAATGGCGCTAATGGTCGTGCTGGGAATGTTCCCGGTTATCACCGCCATAGCAGACACCGATCCGTATAACCGGTTGGTGGATGCTCCCACCATTAACGATTATACCCGGTATTTTGGCGAACAGGTGACCCACACCGAGTTTGCCGGTGCTGTGTGGAGCGATAAGTCCGTGTTTAAGGACACCCCGCCGCCGTGCAGGACGCTTTTGGCAATCAGGTAGGTATGACGAATGAGGATGAGAACTTCTTCATCGCCCTGTCGGCCGCCGCTGCCAACAAGAGCATCGTGGGGTACTCCGCCATTCCCACCGACACCATGATGGTGCTGGACCTGTCCGGCAGTATGAGTGCCGCTGACTTCCGCAGTATGGTCACCGCCACCAATGACGCCATTCGCAAGTTGCAAAAGCTCAACAAGAATAACCGCGTGGGCGTGGTGCTGTATGCCGGTACCAGTTCCGGAGACGGCTTCGGTCTTAATGAGTCTGCCACCCTGTTGCTTCCTCTTAACCGTTATAAGGGAGTGGGGACCGGCGATAACGAAACCTTTATCCAGTACAATTCCGGTATCTGGAGTTCGTCCATCACGCCTTTACGGGACGTGACCACCGAAGACGGCGGCGCCGTATCCGATAACGGTCGCAACACCACCGGTGCCACTTATATCCAGGCCGGCTTGTGGGTTGCCTGGAATCAGCTGAAAGCGGCGGACACGGTGATCGCCGACGGTGTGCAGAAGGGTACTGCCCGTATGCCGGTCATGGTACTGATGAGCGACGGCGCCCCCTCCGCGGCCACCCTGAGCTACGACGATCCCGGCACTTCCCATATGGGTACCGGCAACGCATCCAACTGCACGTGGCCGGACGTGTTTGCCACCCAGTTGACCGCCGCGTATGTGAAAAAGGAGATGGAAAAGCACTACGGCCGCAGCGGCCTGTTCTATTCCCTGGGTCTTGGTGTAGGTAATAACGACTATGCGCTGAGCGTACTCAACTCCCCCGCCTACAACAACTCCCCCACCACCGGCACCGGCGTTGCCGCCCGTCAAGACCAACTGTACGGCTACTGGAACACCTATCTGGCCGCCTCTGACAACGCCAGCGTGCTGTTTGAAGATTACGACGACAACCGGTCAAACAATGACCTGTACGTGACCCGGGACGCCGAGATACTGAGCAAGGACTACGTGGACCACTACTACGGCGCATCCAATTCCAACGACCTTATCAACGCATTTCAGAAGATGGTCAATCAGATCATTATTCAGTCCAAGTACTACCCCACCTTCGTGGAAGAGGGCGACTACAATCTGGACGGATACATCACCATCCGTGACCAGTTGGGCGACTATATGCAGGTCAAGGATATCCACGGTCTGCTGACCCACGGCACCCTGTACAAGGGTCACGCCATTGCTGAGGCTATTGTCACCGGTGCGTACGGTGACCTGAGCGAGGGCAATCTTAACAACCTGACCGCCGACGGACAGGAGTTCCTCCGGGCCGTACGTAAGCGCCTTAACTGTACTGCCGAACAGGCGGAGTATCTGGTGGAACGGGCCATCAAGGACGGACAATTGGCCTGGACCAGCGACGACGATTACAGCAACTACATTGGCTGGTACGGCGACGTGGACGGCAACTACAAGGGCTACTGGGACGGCACCGACACCGCCACCATTCCCGACGGCGCCACCTTCCATTACAAATTACGCGAGGTTAAAGGCGAGGCCGGCGGCGTG
>JAZRMD010000106.1:0-2735 GCA_045647285.1 Acutalibacteraceae bacterium | reverse complement strand
CTTTTCGCCCAGGAACTCCACTTCCTCGGGGTTGTCGTCTCGGCCTTCCTTGCAGTGCTCCTTGGTCCAGGCCAGAGCCTTCTGGAACTCTTCCTCGTTGTAGATGCCCTCTTCCATGCGACGCAGGATCTCTACCTCGTCCACGCTTTCTACACGCATGCCCAGATAGGATTCAATAAAGTCTTGGTCGATAATAGAGCCGCCGATACCCATGCACTGAGAACCGATCTGCAGATAGGACTTACCACGCATGGTGGCTACCGCAATAGCCGCCCGGCCAAAGCGCAACAGCTTTTCCTGTACATCCGCCGGAATATCGGCCACCTGGTCCCGGTCCTGCACCTCGTGACCGTAGATGCCAAAGGCCGGCAGCCCCTTCTGGGCGTGGGAGGCCAACACCGCCGCCAGATACACCGCACCGGGACGCTCGGTACCGTTAAAGCCCCAGACGCCCTTAATGGTCATGGGGTCCATGTCCATGGTCTCGGAGCCGTAGCACCAACAAGGCGTTACCGACAGGGTGATATCCACCCCTTCACGCTTAAACTTATCCGCACAGGCGGCGGTCTCCGGCACACGGCCGATGGTGGTATCTGCCATCACGACCTTCACCGGATCGCCGTTGGAGTACCGCAGATTATCCTCAAACAGCTTCTTGGCGGCCTCGGCCATGGCCCACACCTGCGGCTCCAGGCTCTCCCGTAACTGCCGCGGACCACGCCGTCCGTCCACAATGGGGCGTATACCAATAACCGGATAATCACCCACGTATCTTTTTTCTGCCATATTACTCATCCCTTTCTGATGATTTATTTTCATTATAGTCTTGCCAAAAGGGCAAAACAAGGAGTATAATGGATAAGAAATAGGACAAAATTCCGTTTCGAGTTTGTCACCGGGAGAGATAAATCTATGCGATACAGCGCACAACGGGAAATCATACAGCACGGTACCTTTGGATTTCCTCTGGGATATTATCCGGTCAACCGGATGCATCCCCGGTACTATATGATGCTCCATTGGCACCCGGAGGTAGAAATTATCCGGGTACGCCGGGGGGCGTTGCAGTTGGAGTTGGACGGCAAGGTGGTGGTGGCCCACGCCGGGGATACGGTGATTGTGGACCCGGGCGTATGTCACGCCGGGCAGCCAATAGACGAGGACAGTGAGTACACCTGTCTGGTGTTGGATATGCGCTCCTTCCTGTCGCGTAACCCTATTGCCGCACGCACCGCCCAACCTCTATTGCAACCCGGCTTTCATATCCATCCCTGTATGCCTCGAGGACTGCCCGACCTGGATGGGGTGCTGGACGGTCTGTACCGGGCTATGGATACCAAAGCGCCGGGATACGAGTTGTTTGTACAAGGGGCGCTGTATCAGTTGTTTGCCATCATTCTACGGGAGAGGCTGTACACCATGAAGCCGGCGGCCACCGTCCGAAGTGCCGATCGGTTGCTGCCGCTGAAAAATGCGCTTAAATACATAGAAGACCATTATGCCGAAACCATCACCTTGGATCAACTGGCGCGTACCGCCGGAATGAGCCGTAAGTACTTTTGCACCTATTTTCGCCATATGACCGGTAAGACACCCATCGACCATCTCAACGGCTACCGTATGGAACAAGCCTGCGAACGATTGCTGGCCGGCGGTCAATCGGTGGCGGCGGTAGCCATAGAATGCGGCTTTAACGACGTAAGCTACTTTTCCCGACGGTTTCGTAACGCTATGGGCATGACCCCTCTGGAATATCGCAAACAGAAGGCATAATCCCTCTTGTCCCCTCCATACCCTTACGTATGGAGGGGATATTATGTTCTGCATTGTGCGAAAACAACAGGTGCTGGCCGCCGTAGCTATCGGTATTCTGGCTCTGGGCGGACTGGTGGGTATGCGTTCGGCGCACCGGTACGCCGCCACCGCCGCCGGCGCCGACAACTGGGGATTGAGTTTTCCCCGACCAGGGGAGCCGCCGGTGGGCAACGCCTCCGCCGACAGCCTACGGGAATTAAACGCATACTATCTGGCAGACCCGGCACAAAAAACCATCTACCTAACCTTTGATGCCGGGTACGAAAACGGGTACACCGCCCCCATACTGGACGCCCTCAAAAAGCACGGGGTATCCGCCACCTTCTTTGTGGTGGGACATTATTTAGAGAGCGCTCCCACCCTGGTGCAACGGATGGTGGACGAAGGGCATACGGTGGCTAATCACACCTATCATCACCCGGATATGTCCGCCATCGCCCGGCAGGAGGACTTTGCCCGGGAACTGGCGCAGGTGGAGGAATCTTACCGCCAACTGACCGGTCAGGAGATGCTCCGGATGTACCGGCCACCCCAAGGCAAATACAGTCTTTCCAATCTGCGTATGGCTAAGGAAATGGGCTACCGCACCTATCTATGGAGTCTGGCATACGTGGACTGGTACACCGACCGGCAGCCCACTCGGGAACAAGCCTTGGATAAGCTGGTAGGACGCATCCACAACGGTGCGGTGGTACTGCTGCACAGCACCTCCGCCACCAACGCCGCCATATTAGACGAATTGCTGACAAAATGGAAAGAAATGGGGTACTCCTTTGGCCGCCTTTGTGACCTGGGTAACGCATAGAAGCCGCAGTCACGGGCATACTGTACTTGGCTGTTGACGGCGAGGCCGCCGCCGGCGGCCAATCCGTCAGAAAGGAGAACGCCATCATGGAAAAAGCAAACAAGAGTATCCGCTG
>JAZRMD010000105.1:0-16817 GCA_045647285.1 Acutalibacteraceae bacterium | reverse complement strand
TTCACGTTCACCGCTAATCGACGCCTCGCTCCCGGCCGCGGTGCTCCGGGGCAAGACGGGCAGCCTAATTAGGCCGCCAACGCAACGTTATTGTTGTCGTTTATTCTTTAAGATTGCAGGTTTTATAGCGGGCCCGCACCGCTACTCGCTTACCGTACCTCACAACCCCCGTCGAAACCTTTACGCCCCCGTGTGTGAGTCCACCACAGTCAAGTGGTGGACTATCATTATACGGATTTTCCGCCGTTCTGTCAAGGCGGCCGACCGGTGTTTTTTTGGTATACAAAGAAATGTTGCGGCAAAACTCTTGTTTTTTCGTCACAATCTTGGTAGTATACTGTGTATACAACAGTAGACAAAGGAGGCGAGAACGGATGGACAAGCGTGAACGGGCGTTGGACTGGCTGGTGGGACTGTTGCCGGTGATGTTGATGGCCTTTATTGGCTATCGCTGGAAGGTGGTGGCGCTCTTCACGTTGGCTGTGGGCGGCTATCTGGCGGCCACGTTGTTGCTGGAATACTTGTGCCACCGTTCCCGTGATGGGGCGTTATTGCCCCACGCCCTGTGGATGGGTGTGCTGATCGCGTTGGCCCTGCCCGGTGCGGCACCCTTATGGGTGGCGGCGCTGGGTGGCGGCGGCATGGCGTTGGCAGAAGCCGTACCGGCTCGTGTGGGACGCATGGATCTGCCGTATTTCCACCCGTTTGGCTTGACCTACCTGCTGTTGCTTCTGGTGTTCCCTGGCGTGGTGGCCTCCGGTTACACCTTACCGATACAATGGGTGGGGATGGACGGCCTTTCTTCCGCTACCCCTCTGGCGGCCTTGTCCGGCGGTGAGTTCCTGCACACCCATTGGCAACTGTTCTTTGGCGTGCGCGCCGGCGCTATAGGGGAGATATGTGTGGCGGCGGTGCTGTTGGGTGCCGCGTATCTGTTTATCCGCCGCCGTTTGCGGTGGATTGCGCCGGTCAGTATGCTGCTGACCGTTGCGCTGTTGTCGCTTATTGTGTGGAACGCTCCCTTGTACGGGGTGTTGGCCGGTGCCCCGGTACTGGCGGCGGTGCTGTTGGCGGATAACGGCCGTATGCCCCGGTCGGTAGCGGATCAGATAACTGCCGGCGTGACCGCTGGTGCGGTCACGGTATTGTTGCGTGCCGTGGGCGGCTGGGCGGACGGTACGGCGGTGGGGATTTTGGCGGCGTATATAGCGGTATATGTGCGTCCGTATGTGTGGCGGTGGATGCGCCGTATCCCCGGTATACACCCGGTCCGGGATATTTTTATAAAAAAGAAAAATAATGGTTGACAAACCGGGTGGGCATAGTATATAATGATTAGCGTTCCCGTCGGAGGGATGGATACGGCTGTATAGCTCAGTTGGCTAGAGCATGCGGTTCATACCCGCAGTGTCAGTGGTTCGAATCCACTTACAGCCACCACTTCACCCCCGGCAACAGCCGGGGATGAAGATATCTGGCCCGATGGTCAAGCGGTTAAGACACCGCCCTTTCACGGCGGTAACACGGGTTCGATTCCCGTTCGGGTCACCATATTCGGGCGTATAGCTCAGCTGGTTAGAGCGCCTGCTTCACACGCAGGAGGTCAGCGGTTCGAGTCCGTTTACGCCCACCAGAGAGAAAGACAAGCCGTATGGCTTGTCTTTCTCTTTTTATGGCAAGATATCCCTTGACAAGTATTGGAAAGGATGGTATACTATCAACGGTTAGCAGAGGCTAACCGTTAGAAAGGCAGGATATATATGGATCTATTACAAGCGCAGGAAGGGCAAGAATACATCATCCGCGCGCTGGATACGGACGATGAGGAGTTGGATGCGTTCCTATTCTCCTTGGGGTGTTACGGTGGCGAGCCGATTACGGTGGTGTCCCGTTTGCGTGGCGGATGTGTGGTGTCCATTAAGGATAGCCGATACACCATAGATAATGCGCTGGCCCAAGCCATCACGGTGGAATAACCGCCGACGTTTTGTTTTTTTGCTTCACGGTTAGCGTAGGCTAACCGTATGGGGAGGTATAGACGGAATGAGAATTGCATTTGCAGGTAATCCCAACAGCGGTAAGACCACCATGTTCAACGCCCTGACCGGGCAGAACGAACGGGTGGGCAACTGGGCCGGTGTGACGGTGGATAAGAAGGAAGGCGTGATTCGCCGGAGTTTCCATAAGGGGGAAGAATTGGTGGCGGTAGACCTACCGGGCGCTTATTCTATGACTCCTTTCACCTCGGAGGAAAGTATTACCAGTGCTTATATTCAAGAGGACCGGCCGGATGTGATCGTCAATATCGTGGACGCCACCAACTTGAGCCGCAGTCTATTTTTTACCACCCAATTACTGGAATTGGGCATTCCGATGGTGGTGGCCCTCAATAAGAGTGACGTAAATGAAAAAAAGGAAACCGTCATTGATGCTGAGGCTCTGTCACGGGAATTGGGTTGCCCGGTGCGAATGACCGTGTCCACCGCTTCCGGTCATAACGGCTTGGATGAGGTGGTAGCCGCCGCCGTGGAGCAGTACGGCAAGGCCCAGACTGCCCCGTACGTGTCCGGTGACGGGTATATCCGGCACCGGGAAGCGGCCATAGCGGCCGACCGGCGGCGGTTTGCGTACGTCAACGGATTGGTGTCCCGGGTGGAAAAGCGCAAGGTGCTGACCCGGACCCACAACCGGCAGGATAGCTGGGACCGGGTGCTGACCCATCCGGTATTCGGTTTGCTGATCTTTGCGGCGGTGATGTTTCTGGTGTTTCAGATTTCTCAGGCGTGGGTAGGGCCTTTGTTGGCTGACGGTTACATCTTTGCGAATGGAACGGTTATCCCCGGTTTGGTGACCCTGATTGACTGGTTTAAGGAGTGGGTTTCCGGTCTACTGACCGGCGTTACGCCCTTTTTGGCGGCGTTGCTGACCGAGGGAATTATCGGCGGCGTCAGCGCTGTGGTGGGTTTTTTGCCCTTAGTAATGGTGATGTACTTCCTCATTGCTTTGCTGGAGGATTGCGGCTATATGGCTCGTGCTACGGTGGTGCTGGACCCCTTATTTAAGAAGGTGGGTCTGTCCGGCAAATCGGTGATACCCTTTGTCATCGGTACCGGTTGCGCCATTCCCGGTGTGATGGCGGCCCGGACCATTCGCAACGACCGGGAACGCCACGCCACCGCTATGTTGGCCCCCTTTATGCCCTGCGGTGCCAAACTGCCGGTTATCGGACTGTTTGCCGGCGCCTTTTTTCCCGGCGCATCCTGGGTGGGTACTCTAATGTACTTTATGGGTATTTTCATCATATTTTTGGGTGCGTTATTGGTTAAGCGCATTACCGGACGGATGGGACGCAAGTCCTACTTTATCATCGAAATGCCGGAGTACAAGGCACCTTCTGTCAAACGGGCGGCGCTGTCTATGGTCAGCCGTGGCTGGTCGTATATTGTGAAGGCCGGCACCATCATCCTGTTGTGTAATGCGGTGGTTTACCTGATGCAGTCCTTCACCTGGCGTCTGACACCGGTGGAGGAGGGGGCGGAAGCCGCCTCTATCCTGGCTACGGTGGCCGGTCCGGTGGCGGTACTATTGATTCCTATTGGCGTACGGGCGTGGCAGATGGCGGCGGCGGGGATTACCGGCTTTATCGCTAAGGAGAATGTAGTGGGCACTCTGGCGGTGTGTTACGGCATCTCCAACCTCATTAATACCGAAGCGTTGGAAATGTCCCAAGGTGCCGGCACTCAGGTGGCGCAGACCTTTGGCATTACTGCCGTGGCGGCGTTGGCTTACTTGATATTTAATCTGTTTTCGCCCCCTTGCTTTGCGGCTATCGGCGCCATGAACGCAGAGATGACCGACAAAAAATGGCTGTGGGGCGGCCTGGCGTTGCAGATAGGCACCGGCTACACTGCGGCCTATCTGGTGTATACGGTGGGCACCCTTCTGACCGCCCCGGACACGCTGGCCGTTGGCCCGGCGTTGGGCGGTCTGGCAGCGGTGCTGGGAATGGTGCTGATATTGGCGGCGGTCATCCGCCATGCGGATAAACGGCGCAGTAAAGGGGGACAAGCCGGATGACGGATATTCTGTTAATAGCCGTGGTGTTGCTCATCCTCGGGTCAGCCGCATGGTACGTCATCCGTGCCCGGCGCCGAGGACGGCGGTGCATTGGCTGCTCTCAAAGCGACTGTGGCGGCTGTTCCGGTTGTCATAAGGAACATACGGATGCGGTACAATAGGATAGTTTCCGGTCGGTTTCTCCACCGTCCCAACCGCTTTATTGCGCAGGTAGAGGTGGACGGCCGGGAAGAAACGGTGCACGTCAAAAACACCGGCCGGTGCCGAGAGTTGCTCCTGCCCGGTGCTCGTGTCTATCTGGCGGTGGCGGACAACCCTGCCCGGCGTACCCGGTACGACCTGGTAACGGTAGAAAAGGAGCGTCCCGGGCAACCGCCCGTGATGGTCAATATGGATTCCCAGGCCGCCAACGATATTGCCGCCGAATGGTTGCAAAACAGCGGCTGGTTTTCCCCGGATGCGGTGATACGCCGGGAGATGCGGTACGGCAACTCCCGGTTTGACTTTTGCATCACCGAGGGGGATAGGACTACCTATCTGGAGGTCAAAGGGGTCACCCTGGAGCAGGACGGTGTCGCCATATTCCCTGACGCCCCTACCGAACGGGGCGTCAAGCACCTGCGTGAACTTATCCGATGCCGCCGGGAAGGATGCGGCGCAGCGGTGCTGTTTGTGGTGCAGATGTCCGGTATGACCTGCCTGCGCCCTCACGACCGGACCGACCCGGATTTTGGCTTGATGCTGCGCCGGGCGGCGGCAGAAGGGGTGGATGTTCGGGCGGTATGCTGTCAGGTCACCCCCTACGAGGTGGTGGCTACAGACCTCCTGCCGGTGGATTTATCAAAATAACCCTTTACAAACGCCCTTTTAAGGAGTATAATAGTTAGGAATTGCATCTTAGAATT
The DNA here is from genome assembly GCA_045647285.1 of Acutalibacteraceae bacterium. Lineage (GTDB taxonomy): Bacteria > Bacillota > Clostridia > Oscillospirales > Acutalibacteraceae > UBA5905. Next base: position 11,835 of record JAZRMD010000105.1, on the reverse strand, counting down.
GCACTTTCTTAAGGAGGCCTATGACTATGAGCAAAGCAAAGCAAGTATTCTGCGCCGTGATGGCTGCGGTTATGTTGCTGGTATGCGCCACCGGCTGTTCTTCTCCCAAGCTGTTTATCGGCGGTACGCCGGACGTGGCGGCGACCATTAATGGGGAGGAACTGACCACCGGCGAGTACCTGGCGTATTTGTATACCACCTTCTCCGACCTGTACTACAATCAGGGTCTGTATCAGTATGAGGGTTACGGCTATGACATCTGGGACCAGACCTATACCTACGGTGAGGGCGACGACGCACAGCAGCTGAAGCTGGATGAGTATATGATCGCCACCACCAAGGACGGCATCATCCGTCAAGCAGCTCTCAAGGCTATGCTGCAGGAGAACGGTCTGACCTGGGATGCCGAAAAAGAGAAGGAGATCGACGAGGAGATTGCAAAGAATCTCGTTGCAGACGGTTATCTGAGCCTGGGGATCAACGACGAGCATTTTAAGAAGGTGTACAAGGACACCGCCCTTAACGAAACCAGTCTATTCTACGGTCTGTACGGAGAAAAGGGCAAGGAGCCTATGTCTGAGGCCGACCGTCGTGCGTATTTTGACGAGAACTACATTTCCTTTAAGATGATCAACGTGTCTATGGTAGACAGTAACGGCAACGAGTACTCTGAGGACCAGCAGAAGCAGGTGCTGGACGACTTGGACAAGTATCTGCAGAACTACAATAAGAGTGGCAACTTTGAGGCCGTGGTGGATGCTTATAATAAGGCCAATGCGGTGGACGGTCAGGAGATCACCGCCACCACCGATAAGGATAACCGGCAGGACTACGATGCCACCCAACTGAGCGATGCCGAGATGGTTAAGGCCATTCGAGACGTGGAAGTGGGTAAGGCGAAGGTGGTTACCTACAAGTCCGGTGGCTCCACCCTGACGGCCGCCCTGATTCTGCGCCTGGATATCCAGAAGCCTTCTACCCTCTTTATGGAGAAGACCGACGATATCATCTACGGCGCCAAGTACGAGACCTTTGACAAGGCAGTCAAGGAAGCGATGAAGAAGGTGGAAGCCGACTTCAGCAGCTCTGCGGTCAACAAGTGCGACCCTAAGAACTTCCTGCAGACCGCCAACTGATCCCATATAAAGTTAAAGCAAGTCCATCGGCCGATGGGCTTGCTTTTTTTATCCAGTATAATCCTCCAACAGCACCGACAGTCGGCTGTCGTTTTCCGCCGGGATCCCTTGTTGCAGGTTTTCCTGCAATTCTTGCGGAAGGGTGCTGACGAAGGTGTCGTACACCTGCATAGGGTAGGCGTCCTCTCCTTCAAACACCGCCACCCGGCCCTCCCAGGTGGCGATGACGTATTGGGGTTTAAAACGGGCATCCCGTTCCTCGGGAGAGGGCATAAAAAAGCGAAAGATCACAAACAGGGTCACACAGCCAACCAACAGGGAGATGGCAAAGACCAACAGGATCGGTTTCCATAAAGAACGCATACGGGCGCCTCCTTTCCCGGTTAGTATGCGCCCCGATACGGAGAGATATGTGCCCGTTTACCCTGAAGTGGGTAAAAAAAGCAAAAATATTGGGTACCAGGATGGTTTTTTGGCAAAATAGGTTTGACATTTGGGCGATTTTGCAATACTATTAGTGTGTATGATTTTAATTTGGGAATTTGTTGTTGATATGGACTCATCAAGAGGGAGGTCCCTATGGCAAAAAGAATCCAATGGACAAAAGAATCGCTGTTGCAGTGGGGTAAGTCACTCCCTGCTAAAATAAAGACGCTCCCGGCTAAATGTAAGGCGTGGGTGCGTAGTTTGGTGCGCCCCACTCCGGAACAGAAGAAGAAACGCCGCCTTGCCCGGCGCCGGTTTGGTCAGTTGGCGCTGACCGTCCTGCTGGTGGGCATCATTTCCACCTGTATCGTGGGCAGCGTGATGGTGGTGTACGTGCTGCGCAGTTTTGATGCGGACAGTTATCTGCCGGAATTGGGTAAGCTGTCTATGGATGCCCGTTCGGTTATTTACGTACAGGACGGTAACGGCGGGTGGAAACCTCACCACAACCTGTTGGGCGGTAACTCCGTGTGGGTGGACCTTGACGAGATTCCCGTTCACCTGCAGAACGCCCTGATCGCCATTGAGGACGAGCGCTTCTGGGAACACGACGGCGTGGACTGGCAGCGTACGGTATCCGCCATGGCCAACCTGTTGATGAATCGGGTGTTCCATCTGGGCTCTACCGAGTACGGCGGATCCACCATTACCCAGCAGTTGATCCGGGTCACCACCCAGAACAAGGACCACAGCATTGAGCGTAAGATTAACGAGATTCTGGCCGCTATTGAGTTGGAGCGTACCCAAAGCTCTAAGCAACAGGTGTTGGAGGCCTATCTCAACAACCTACCCTTGACCGGCGACCTGGTGGGGGTGGGTATCGGTGCCCGTTCCTACTTCGGCAAGGAGGTACAGGAGTTATCCATCGGTGAGGGTGCCGTGCTGGTGGCCATCACCAACAACCCCAGTCTGTACGACCCCTATGCCCACCCGGAAAACGTGCGTCAGCGTCAGCGAGTGGTACTGTCTAAGATGTACGAGCTGGGTATGATCACTCGTGACGAGTATATTCAGGCGTATAACGAAGAACTGGTCTTCAAGAGCAGTAACGTGCGCCAACAGGTGCAGGACTATTACGTGGACCTGGTGGTAGAGGACGTCATTGAAGACCTGATGGAAGAATACGGCTACACCTATAATTATGCCGAGAACATCGTGTACTACGGCGGTCTGAGCATCTATTCCGCCGAGGACCCGGAATTGCAGGCGGCGGTGGAAGCCATCTACGCTGACGAAAATAACTATCCCAAAAAACGGGAAAGCGACGAGGAAGACCCTCAAGCCGGTTTCTTTGCCGTGGACTACAACGGCCGGGTGGTGGCGACGGTGGGAGGTCGTGGTCAAAAGACCGCCAACCGGGTACTCAACCGTTCCACCCAGTCCAAGCGTTCTCCCGGCTCATCCATTAAGCCGCTGACCTCGTACGGTCCGGCGGTGGCGCTGGACGTGGTACACTATTCCTCTATGGTGCAGGATGCGCCCTTGGTGTTGCCCAACGGCACCAAGTGGCCCCACAACTACGAGATGCGTACCACCCCGGACAACGGTCCGGTGCTGTTGGGCGTGGCGTTGCAGAAATCCCTCAACACGGTAGCGGCCCGTCTGGTGGATACCATCACCCCCAAGCGTGTGTATGAGGATTACGCCACCACGACCTTCCGGCTGTCTACTTTGGTCAAGAATAAGGCTATCGACGGCAAGATCATGACCGATATGGACCTGGCGCCCCTGGCGCTGGGCGCCTTTACCGAGGGCGTGACCATACGGGATATGGCGGCCGCCTATGCGGTATTCGGCAGTGGCGGTTACTACAACGAGCCGTATACCTACTACAAGGTGTTGCAGGGCGAGGATGAAAGCACCTCCACCCTGTTGGTCCGTGGACAGCAATCGCTGCCCCCGGTACTGGACCCCCAGACCAGTTACGTGATGAACAAGCTGATGCAACGGGTCACCACCTTGGGTACGGCGGCGGATATCGGTGCCTCCTGGAAGGGTTGGGAGGTCTACGGTAAGACCGGTACCTCCGAAAATGAGAAGGACGTGTACTTTGCCGGCGGTACGCCCTATTATGCGGCTGCCGGATGGTTTGGTTACGACAACAACCAGGTGCTGAGTAAGAGCCAGACCGGTTATGCCCGTAGTCTGTGGAACAAGGCCATGAAGGTGTTGCACAGCGACAAGCAGATCAAGGAGTTTAAGGTGCCCAATGGCGTGGTCAACGCAGAGTATTGTACCGCTACCGGTATGTTGGCCACCGTGGCGTGTCCCGAGCACGACACGGGCTATTACAAGTCCACCAACATTCCGGCGTACTGCACCGACCATGCCGGCGAGCCGTTGACCGACTCTTCGGTGCCTCCCGTTACGGACGCTACCGGTACGGTCACCGCCCCCAGCACCACGACCACCACCGGTACCACCACGGAGGCTACCACCACGACCACCGAGGCTGCCACGACCACCACGGGGCAGACCACGGAGCAGACCACGGAGGCCACCACCACCACGACCACCGAGGTGACGGCGCAATGAGAAAGGTCAAGGGGACGGAAGATTCCGTTAAGCACCGGATGGTGCTGGTGGACGTAGAGGTGTTGCCGGATATCATCCTGCGCACCCTACAGGCCAAACGGTTGTTGCAGACCGGCGAGGTAGCGTCGGTATCCCAGGCGGTACGCCGGGCCGGTCTGTCCCGCACCGCCTTCTACAAGTATCGTGATGCGGTACTTCCCTACGATGAGGAGACCGCCGGGCGCACCATTACGGTGCAGTTGACCCTGCGGCACATACCGGGGGTCATTTCCCGGGTGCTGGACGGCTTTGCCCGGGCCGGTGCCAACATACTGACCGTCAGCCAGACCATCCCCTCCGGTGGGGTGGCCAATGCGTCGGTTTCCGCGCGTATCGACCAGCTTCTGGTACCGGTTGACACGTTTCTGCGTTCACTGGAGAGCATTGACGGAGTGCAGCGTATCTCCGGTGTTACTGATGGATAAACGTCCGTAAGGATCTTCAAAAATACAAAGGATGAGATTATGGTTTCTATTGCTATTTTGGGCCATGGCGTCGTCGGTAGTGGCGTTGCCGAGGTCCTGCAAAACAATCGCAAAGGGATCGCCGCCAAGGCCGGGGACACCATCACGGTGCGCCGTATACTGGACTTGCGCTCTTTCCCGGATCTGCCGTACGCCGACCTGTTTACCACCGACTTTCAGGATATCCTGCAGGATGAGGAGATCCGCATTGTGGTGGAAACTATGGGCGGTCTGCACCCGGCTTACGACTTCGTTAAGGCCTGCCTGTTGGCCGGCAAGAGCGTGGTTACGTCCAATAAGGAACTGGTAGCCGCCAAGGGCGACGAACTGTTGGCCATCGCCCGGGAGCGCAACCTCAACTTCCTGTTTGAGGCCAGCGTGGGTGGCGGTATTCCGATACTGCGTCCCTTGGACCAGTGTCTGGCTGCCAACGAGGTGTTTGAGGTGGCCGGTATCCTCAACGGCACCACCAACTTTATGCTCACCAAAATGATTCGGGAGAAGATGTCCTGTGAGGGCGCTCTGGCCTTGGCGCAGAAGCTGGGGTATGCAGAACGCAACCCGGCGGCGGACGTGGAAGGTATGGACGCCTGTCGCAAGACCTGTATTCTGGCTTCTTTGGCTTTTGGTAAGCACGTGCTTCCCGAAGAAGTATACACCGAAGGTATCACCGCTATCACCGAAGCGGACGTACAGTATGCCACCGCTTGCGGCGGTGTTATCAAGCTGTTGGGCCGGGCGGTGCGTACCGAGGACGGACACGTGTTCTGTATGGTATCTCCCATGATATTGCCGTCGGATAACCTGTTGGCCGACGTGGACGACGTGTTTAACGGCATTATGGTGAGGGGCGACAGCGTGGGCGACGTGGTGTTTGTGGGCCGCGGCGCCGGTAAGCTTCCTACCGCCAGTGCGGTGGTAGCGGATGTGATTGACGAGGTCAAGCACCTGGAGGCCCGTAAGTACCTGTTCTGGGGTCCCAACGAGCCGGGACACGTGCGTGACCATCGTCTGGCACCCGTATCTATGCTGATGCGGTTTACCTGTGAGGAGGACGCCGGCGCCCTGGTGCAGATCGGGCGTACCTTTGGGGACGTGCGGATGATCTCCATACCGGATGCCCCGGCCAACGAGGTGGCGTTTATCACCCCCTGTATGCCGGAATATCTGCTCATGGATAAGGTAGCCGGGTTTACCGGTATGACGCTGACCCGAGCTATTCGCATGTACGCCGTTAAGTAATCGTATTTTATTTTCACCGGAGGGTTTGTAATGTTAGTTGTACAGAAATTTGGAGGCAGTTCCGTCCGGGATGCCGAGCGTGTAATGAACGTGGCGCGTCTGGTGACGAATACCTACAAGCAGGGCAACGATGTGGTGGTGGTGGTGTCCGCCCAGGGCGATACCACCGACGACCTGATCGCCAAGGCCAAGGAACTCAATCCTCGGGCCAGTAAACGGGAGATGGATATGCTGATGGCCGCTGGCGAGCAGATCTCCATCGCTCTGTTAGCTATGGCCATCGATTCTTTGGGTTGTCCGGCCATCTCCCTGTTGGGTTGGCAGGCCGGATTTGAGACCAACTCCACCTATTCCGCCGCCCGTATCAAGCGGGTCAATCCCGAGCGCATCCGCGCCGAGCTGGACAAAAGACGTATCGTTATTGTGGCCGGTTTCCAGGGCCTGAACAAGTACGACGACGTGACCACCTTGGGTCGCGGCGGCTCGGATACCAGTGCGGTGGCGATCGCCGCTGCGATGCACGCAGATCTGTGTCAGATATTCACCGACGTGGAAGGTGTGTATACCGCTGACCCCCGTAAGATCACCGGGGCTCGTAAACTGGAGGAGATCACCTACGACGAGATGCTGGAGATGGCCACCTCCGGCGCTCAGGTACTTAACAACCGTTCGGTAGAAATGGCCAAAAAATACAACGTAGAGTTAGAAGTTCTGTCCAGCCTGAATTGGGTGCCCGGAACGAAAGTCAAGGAGGTTACGCAAGTGGAAAAGATGTTGATTAAAGGTGTTGCCAAGGACGATGACGTGGCACGGGTGTCCATTGTGGCCCTGCCGGATAACCCCGGTATTGCGTTTAAGGTGTTCTCCCGTGTGGCGAAGGCGCACATCTGCGTGGACAACATTCTGCAGTCGGTAGGCCGTGACGGTACCAAGGATATCGCCTTCACCGTTCCGGCGAAGGATGCGGAGGATGCGGTGGAATCCCTGCGCGAATATTGCGAGGCTATGGGCGCTGCTAAGCTGGACTACGACACCAACGTAGCCAAGGTATCGGTCATTGGCGCCGGTATGGAAACCCACGAGGGTGTAGCCGCCGATATGTTTGCCGCCTTGGCCGCCGCCAATGTGAACATCCAGATGATCTCCTCCAGTGAGATTCGGGTATCCGTTCTGGTGGATAAGAAGGATGCGGATAAGGCTGTGGAAGCCGTCCACCGCCAGTTCTTCGGTGAGTAAATCCGATTAATAGCATTTGTACCCCCCGTACACACATACGCTGTGTGTACGGAGGTTTTTTCATTTTCAAAAAATTAACAGCGGCCATTCTACTTTTTTCCCTTTGCTTCTCACTGTCAATGTGATATACTGTAGGAAGGCGTTTTGTAAGCGGTTACATTTTCTTACAATTAGCGAAAAAGAAGAAAAGAGGCATTGTATGAAACGGGGAACATTCAAACGAGGCATCCACCCCCACGAGGATGGCAAGACCCTGTCCAAAGAGGTAGCTATTCGGTGTATCTATCCTCAGGGCGAGGCGGTCTACCCTATGGCACAGCACATCGGTGCCCCGGCGCAGCCGGTGGTGGCGGTAGGGGACACCGTGCTGGTGGGTCAGACCTTGGCACAGCCGGGCGGAACCATATCTGCCGCCATCTGCAGCGGTGTATCCGGTACGGTCAAAGCCATTGAACAGCGCAACACCCTATCCGGCCGCCAGATGCTGTCGGTGGTGGTTGACAACGATGGACAATACACACCCATACCCACTCTGGGACAAGCCCGGGACGCCAGTTCCTTGACCGGACAGGAGATTCTGGATATCATCCGGGACGCCGGTATCGTGGGACAGGGTGGCGCCGGTTTTCCCACCCATGTGAAGTTGACCATGAAGCCGGGCGTTGCTCCGGACACCGTCATTGTCAACGGTGCCGAGTGCGAGCCCTATCTGACGTCGGACTACCGTCTGATGTTGGAACAGCCCGAGATGTTGATTGACGGCCTTAAGGTGGTCCTGCGGTTGTTTCCCGAAGCCCACGGTGTCATTGGCGTTGAGGACAATAAGCCGGAAGCTATTGCTCTACTCAGCGATCTGACGGCTGACGAGCCACGCATCCGTGTCCAACGGCTCAAGACCAAGTATCCGCAGGGCGGTGAGCGTATGCTCATTAAGGCGGTGACCGGCCGGGAGATCTATTCCGGCTGTTTGCCCATTGACGCCGGTTGCGTGGTGCTGAACGTATCCACCGTATGCGCCATTTGTGCGGCGGTGTGCCGGCAGACCCCTCTCGTAGCCACCGTTATGACCGTTACCGGCGATGCGGTAGCCACCCCCATGAATCTGCGTGTCCCCACCGGCATCAGCCATAGGGAAGTGCTGGAGATGGCCGGCGGTCTTAAGAGCGAAGCGGAGAAGATCGTGTCCGGTGGTCCCTTGATGGGTGTGGCTATGACCGACCTGGATGTGCCGGTCATCAAGACCTCCTCTTCTATCCTGGCCATGGCCCGGGACGAAGTGGCTATGTGGGAGCCCACTACCTGTATCCGTTGCGGCCGGTGTGTGGCGGCCTGTCCGGAGAATCTGGTACCGCCAATGTTAGCGCATGCGGCGGATGGCGGTGACTTGACGGAATACGAGCGTCTTAACGGTATGGAATGTATGGAATGTGGCTGTTGCACCTACGTGTGCCCGGCCAAGCGACGATTGACCCAGAGCTTTAAGTTTGCTCGTGCCACCGTGATGGCCGAGCGACGCAAAGCGGCGGCAAAGAAGGAGGGCTGAACGGTATGATGAACGCATCCACATCTCCCCACATACGCAGTGGGGTTTCCACCGCCACCATTATGCGTGACGTGACCATAGCGCTGTTACCGGCTATGATAATGGGCATCTTTGTGTTCGGCCTGCGTGCGTTGGTGATCACCTTGGTCAGCGTGGCGGTTTGCGTGCTGACCGAGTGGCTGTATCAACGGCTGATGAAGTTGCCGGTGACCATTGCCGACGGCAGCGCCGTGGTGACCGGCCTGATTCTGGCCATGAATCTGCCGGCATCGGTACCGGTGTACGTGCCGGTCATCGGCGGCGTGGTAGCCATCCTGCTTATTAAGCAGTTGTTTGGCGGTATCGGTCAGAACGTGATGAATCCGGCGTTGGGCGCCCGTTGCTTCCTGCTCATTTGCTTCCCGGATTTGATGGGCAGCGGTATGCCGGCGGTGGGCAACCTCTTTGGCGGTGATGCGGTGGGCGGCTTTGCACAGCGCCTGACCACCTGGCAGGTGGACGCGGTGACCGCCGCCACCCCCCTGGCGGCATTAAAGGCCGGCGAGGACGTGGACCTGCTACAGGCATTCTTAGGTCTGCACAGCGGTTGTATTGGTGAGATCTCCGCCGTGGCTATCCTGCTGGGTGCGGCGTATATGCTGGCCCGTGGGGTTATCAATCTGCGCATTCCGGGTACTTACCTTCTCAGTACACTGGGCTTTATCTTCCTGTTTAATCTGCTGGGTGGCCACGGCGTCACGGGTCTTGAAACCTTGTTGGGTCACCTGCTGACCGGCGGCCTGATGGCCGGTGCGGTGTTTATGGCTACCGACTACACCACCAGCCCTATTACCCCGGTGGGTCAGGTGGTATACGCCCTGCTAATGGGCTTCCTCACGGCCCTGTTCCGTGTGTTCGGCTCCTCGGCGGAGGGCGTATCCTACGCCATTATTATCGCCAACTGTGTGGTGCCGTTGATTGAAAGGATCACTATGCCCCATGCCTTTGGTACCCCTCGGAAGAAAGGAGGCGCCGCCCGATGAAAAACATCCTTAAGAACACGGCCATTCTTTTGGCCATTACATTGGTAGCGGCGGTGGCCCTGTCCTATGTATACGAGTTGACCAAGGACCCGATTGCCCAGGCGGACCAAAAGAAAAAGGCGGAGGCCTACCAACAGGTCTACACCGAAGCGGCTACCTTTGAGGATATGGAGGATAGCGCCGCCCGTCTGCAGGCCTTTAACGACAAACTGGACGGCGCTTCCATCAACGAGGTGTTGCTGGCCAAGGATGCCGCCGGCGAAACGGTGGGTTACGTATTTTCGGTAAGTGCCAAGGGTTACGGCGGCGAACTAAAACTGGCTTTGGGCATTGATAAGACCGCTACGGTGGTGGGGTATGCGGTGCTCAGTCACAGCGAGTCCCCCGGCTTTGGCGCTAACTGTGTTAATGCGGACATCCGGGACCAGTTTATCGGTATCACCGACGCTTCCGAGGTGGAAGGCATCTCCGGTGCCACCATCTCTTCCAATGCGTTGCGCCGGGAGACCCAAGCGGCCATTGATTTCGTCAAGGAAACGGAGGGTGAGGGTTGATGTTTAAGAAACTGTTGGAACGTTTGCACAACGGTATACTCAAGGAAAACCCCATCTTCGTGCTGATGTTGGGTATGTGCGCTACTCTGGCGGTTACCTCCTCAGCCATCAACGGCTTGGGTATGGGTCTGTCCACCATGGCGGTGTTGGTACTGTCTAACCTGATGATCTCTTTACTGCGCAAGGTGATTCCGGACAGCGTCCGTATGCCGGCGTACATCGTGATTATCGCATCCTTCGTGACCATTGTGCAGTTGGTGATACAGGCATACGTGCCCAGCCTTTATGAGTCTTTGGGCATCTTTATCCCCTTGATTGTGGTCAACTGCATTATCCTTGGCCGGGCGGAAGCCTACGCTTCCAAGAACGGCGTGTTGCTGTCGGTGTTTGACGGTATTGGTATGGGTCTGGGTTTTACGGGTGCGTTGACCATTCTCGGTCTGGTACGGGAATTCTTTGGTAGTGGCGCCGTGTTTGGTATCACTGTACTGCCCGAGGCGGTTCCTCGTCTGTCCATTCTGGTTATGGCTCCCGGTGCGTTCTTCGTGTTGGCGCTGTTGACCGCATTGCAGAATAAACTCAAGTCCCCCAGCGCCACCAACGGCGACGGCGGCAGCGAACTTGCCTGCGGCGGTCATTGTGCCGGCTGTCACGGATGTGATGCGGCGGTCAACCATCTGAAGGTGGCGGAACAGACTGCCGAAAAAGCCCGTATTTTGGCGGAGGAGAAAAAGCGCCGGGCGGAAGAAGCCAAAAAGGCCGCCGCCGAAAAAGCGGCAAGATCTGCGAAGGGAGGAGATGCGGAATGAAGACGCTGTTTTTAACTCTGTTGACGACGGCTCTCATCAACAACGTGGTGCTTAGCCAGTTTTTGGGTCTGTGCCCCTTCTTAGGCGTATCCAAGAACGTGAAGACCGCCGCTGGTATGGGTGGTGCCGTTATCTTCGTTATCACCGTGGCGTCGGCGCTCACCAGTGTGCTGTACAACAGCGTGTTGGTGCCGTTGGACCTCATATATCTGGAAACCATCGTGTTCATTCTGGTTATTGCGGCGTTGGTACAGTTGGTGGAGATGGCGCTCAAAAAACTCAGCCCGTCCCTGTACAGCGCTCTGGGTGTGTATCTGCCCCTCATCACCACAAACTGTGCGGTATTGGGTGTGGCGCTGACCAACGTGCAGAACGGCTACGGTTTTATTACCAGCGTGACAGCCGGTTTCGGCACCGCATTGGGTTTTGCCATTGCCATTATCATTCTGGCCGGTCTGCGTGAAAAGATGGCCCACAACAACGTGCCCAAAGCCTTTCAGGGTATGCCCATCGTCCTGCTGACGTCCGGATTGATGGCCATCGCCTTCTCCGGCTTTTCGGGTCTGAACTTTTAAGGAGGTGACGGCGAACTATGGTAGAATCAATTGGTATCGCCGCCGCTGTTGTCGGTGGCGTAGGTCTGTTGATCGGTCTGCTGTTGGGCTTTGCCGGACGGCTGTTTTACGTAAAGGTAGACAAACGTGTGGAAGCGGTGCGTGCCGCCCTGCCGGGCAGCAACTGCGGCGGCTGCGGTTACGCCGGCTGTGAC
>JAZRMD010000104.1:0-3316 GCA_045647285.1 Acutalibacteraceae bacterium | reverse complement strand
CGATGCGGTAAACAGGAGGTGATTGTATGGCTAGACAACGGGCGCCGATCGGCAGTCCCCGGGAGTTGGTGTCCCTGTGGCGGCAATTCTGCGCCGACATTGTGGAAAACGGCTACGCCATCGCGCCCACCCAGACCGAATTTATCCGCTACGTGGCCCGATGCCGGAGTGCGGCGGAGGAAGCGGTAGCGGCGGCGGTAGAACGCCATCTGCCGGCGGCGCACCGGGCGGTGGAGAGCATCCGGGGAGATGTGCTGTCCCAGGGAAGTATGCTGGGCAAATACCAATCCACCATGAGCGTACTGGCGGTCAAAAACTGGTGCGGATGGGCAGACAAGCAGGACGTCAACAAGGGACGTGAGCCGGCCGGACTGGCCGAAGCTGCCGCCCAGATCGAGAGGCTGATACGGGATGGTGAATAAGGAACAAGCGGTGCGGTTGCTCACCCAACGGCCCTATGAATTGGGGCATCTGTTGGGGTTTGACAAGCTGACCGGACTGCACAACGATTGGATACGGGATATGGTGACGGGCACGGAGGACGCCACCCTGCAAAGTCACCGGGGCAGTTATAAGACCACCTGCGTGTCCTTGGCGTTGGCGCTCATTATCCTCCTGTATCCCGGGTGCCGCACCTTGTTTATGCGCAAGACGGACGGGGACATCAAGGAGGTTATCGCCCAGGTGCGCAAGATACTGGAGAGCCCTCATATAGCATATCTGACCCGGTGCCTGTACGGTACCGATCTAACGCTGACCACCGCATCGGTCAGCGAACTGAGCACCAACCTGTCCACCGATATCCGGGGCACCGCCCAACTGGTGGGACTAGGCACCGGCGGCTCGGTGACCGGCAAACACTTTGACCGCATCTTCACCGACGATATCGTGAACGTCCAGGACCGGGTATCCCGGGCGGAACGGGAGCGCATCAAGCTGCTGTATCAGGAGCTGCGTAACATCGTCAACCGGGGGGGACGCATCTATAACACCGGCACCCCCTGGCACCCGGAGGACGCCTTTAGCCTGATGCCGAAACCACGCCGGTACGATTGTTACCAGACCGGTCTTATTTTGCCCGAAGAACTGGCAACTATCCGGGAGCAGATGTCCCCCTCTCTCTTTGCCGCCAACTACGAGCTGCGGCACATTGCCGCCGAGGAAGTCATCTTCCCTCCCCCACTTACCGGGGGCGATCCGGCTCTGGCCGAGCAGGGCATCGCCCATCTGGACGCAGCCTACGGCGGTCAGGACAGTACTGCCCTGACCGTCTGCCGCCGACAGGGGGATACCTACTACCTGTACGGACGGTTGTGGCAAAAGCACGTGGACGACGTGCAGGATGAGATCCTGCAGACTTGTCACCGGTTTTGCTGTGGGCGCATCTACTGCGAGGATAACGGGGACAAGGGGTATCTGGCCCGGCAACTGCGCCGCCGAGGCGAACGGGTGGTGGCCTACCACGAGGGAATGAACAAGCATCTGAAGATCACCACCTATCTGCGGTCGGTGTGGAAGCAGGTGGTGTTTGTCGTCGGCACCGACCCGGCGTATATACAGCAGATAACCGACTACTGCGAGGATGCGGAACACGACGATGCGCCGGACAGCGCCGCCTGTGCCGTACGGGTACTGTGGGGACGCCGCAACGACGGCGCCCCGGTCATCCGGCACGGACGGATCGCCGTCAGCGGCGAGGATATGAAGCTGTGAGAGGAGAGATGTCAAATGTACCTATCCGTTATCAGTCTATTGGTCAGCGGCGTGGCCCTATGGGTGGCGTTGCGCCGCCGGGAGCCCACGCAGACCCCCGTGCGCAAACCGGACACCGCCGACCGACGGCAACAAGCCATCGCCCGGCGAGAGTGGATAAACTTTATGCACTACGACGGTACGCCACAACCCCCCATTGACCCCAACACACCGATGTGAAGCGGTCTGACCGCTTGACATAAATCAATCGCCCTCACCAAGGGCAAGGAGGAAACGCTATGCAAGACACCATGGAGGTCGTAACGGCAGAGGATACCACACCGACCCCGTTACCCACCGCCGGGGAGGGAGAGATCCCGTCCCCCCAACCGGTTGCCTCAGAGGAGCCGCCGGCGGATACCACACCGCCCACCGTGGACGACTCTGCGGAAGCCGTACCACCCACGGTGCCGGTCAAATTCCGTCACCAGAGCCGGGAACTGTCTATAGAAGAGGCCACGGGCTATGCCCAGATGGGACTCAAGTATGAGAGCCTACAGCCGACTTTAGACAAGATCCGGATGATGGCCGCCGGACGAGGACAAGGTCTGGAAGAGTTTGTCAACGCCTGGGCCGCGGCAGAGGAACGAGCCGCACTGGACCGGTTGATTGAAAAGACCGGCGGCGACCGGGACGTAGCCGGGCAACTGTGGGAACTGGAAGCCTCCCGACGGCAGAAGGTCTGCGAGGACCGGCGTCAACAGGCACAAAAAGAAGAGGAACAGCGTATACAGGACCTCAACAGCCGGTTGGCGGCAGAGTATCAAGAGCTGACCAAGGAATGTCCCGAGATAACCACCGTGGACGACCTGCCGGAAGGAGTATGGCAGGATGCCGCCGACAACGGACGGCATCTGTTGGACGCCTATCTGCGGCACCAGCGACGGGAGACCCGTCGTATTGAACAGAACGAGCGCAACCGGCAAGCCGCAGAGGCGGCGGCGTTGGGCGCCTTGGCCGACGCCCCGGGCGGGGACGGTCACGACGCCGCTACCGCCGCTATGCTCCGGGCTGTGCGCTCAGTATTTTCTTAAAAAAGGAGAAGAAAACTATGGCAATCAATACCGTTACTTACAACGAAAACCTCACCGGCGAACTGGACCGGGTACTGGTCCAGCGTTCGGTAACCGGCTTTATGGCCGACAACGTCCTGCGTGCCACCTTTGTGGGCGCCAAGACGGTGCTCATCCCCGACGTGGAGATGCAGGGTCTGGGCGATTACAACCGGGATACCGGCTTCGTCCGTGGCACCGTCACGGTGGCCAACACCCCCTTTACCTTGCAGCAGGACCGTGGCCGCAGCTTCCAGATCGATGCGGAGGATGCGGATGAGACCGGTATCTCCGACCTCATCGGTAAGGTGTCCGCCGAGTTTGTGCGTGCCAAGGTCATCCCCGAGATGGACGCCTACGTGCTGTCCAAGCTGGGCGGCCTGGCGGTGGGCGCCGGCAACGTGCTGGAGGGCGACCCCTCTAACGAGGCCTACGCCATGCTGCTGGAGGGCATCCACAAGGCCCAGGCGGCGGTGGGTTACGACGAGGAGCTGGTGGCCTTTGCCAACAGC
>JAZRMD010000103.1:0-3355 GCA_045647285.1 Acutalibacteraceae bacterium | reverse complement strand
TCCAGCACCGGCATACCGGCGGTGCCTTGGGGCTCCCCGTCATCCGAAAACCGGCACAGGCTCCCCCCACCCAATATGTACGCATATACGTTGTGCCGGGCATCCCAGTAGGTCTTGCTACGGGCATGGATAAACGCCAAGGCCTCTTCCTCGGTGGTCACCGGCTGAATGGCGCCGATAAACCGAGAACGTTTTTCGGTAAACTCATCTTCCGCCGCCCGGGCAATCGTCCGGTATGGAGTCATAGGGGTACCTCCTTTCAATCATGATCACCAGTTAATCCGGTGATTTGACTAACCCCTAAAAGGGGTCACGGAACTTTATTATCGCATCATTTGCACAGCCACCCGTAAACGGGTAACGTGCTCCGCTTTTCTTGGCTCCCTCTGACGAGGGAGCTGTCCGAGCGTTAGCGAGGACTGAGGGAGAGATAACGAAACTACCCCTCCGTCTGCGGCAAAGCCGCAGCCACCTCCCCTGACAAGGGGAGGCAAGAGATCGCTCCGCCATTTTATCTTCCCCGGTAGAACGGGAAGGTTATTCCCACGCGAAAAGGCACCAACGAGAAAAGGCAGCGCAAATACACTTGCGCTGCCGTTTATAAGCTGTTCACTTATTTCTCGCTCAGACCAAAACGCTTGTTGAAACGGTCCACACGGCCGCCGGCATCGTTGAGCTTCTGCTTGCCGGTAAAGAAAGGATGGCACTTGGAACAGATTTCCACGCGGATATCCTTCTTGGTGGAACCGGTAGCGATCACGTTGCCGCAGGCACAGGTGATGGTGGTCTGCTCGTAATCGGGATGGATACTCGTCTTCATTATTCTGTCACCTCTTTTTTATGGGTCGGCGTCTTACTTGTCCGTGCGCCGCCTTCAGCCGATAAATCAGCCTATAAACTATAGCATACATTATTCGAAAATGCAAGAGAAATTTTTCAGATTCCAAAAAATTGCAAAAAAATCCCCCCGGCCATAGGGCGGCGGTGATCTACATGGGTTTCAATCAAGCGTTCTTGCTTTCCTTGTACATCTTCCAACGGCACCAGATCGCCGGGCTGAGCACCAGAGAGGAGTAGCAACCGGAAATGGCACCAAACAGCATAGGCAGAGCGAAGCTGATGATGGAATCCACGTGCATCGCCAGAGCCACGACCACCACGGTGGCAATGGCCAGACCGGTGGTAACCGTAGTGATGATGGTACGGCGCATGGTCTGCTGTACCGCCAGGTTGACCACCTCGTTCAGCGGTGCATTCATCCGCTTACGGTTGGTGCGGATACGGTCAAAGATAACGATGGTATCGTTGAGGGAGTAACCCAGAATGGTGAGCATAACCGCCACGAAGTTTTCGTTCAGTTCGATGCGGAAGATAACGAAGGTGAAATACACGATAATCAGATCGTGGGCCAGAGCGATAAGGGCGGCTACACCGGCGGACACACCGCCGATCTTACGGAAGCGGAAGCCCACGTATACCAGCAGCAGTACCGCCGCCAAGCCCACGGCTACCAGGCAACGCAACAGGAACTTAAGGCCCATAGACGCCGACAGGGTGTTGGAGCTAAAGTTCGCCATGTTGTTGTCCTTAAAATCGGTATCCAGCTTCTTGGCAAAAGCCTCCTGCTGGTCCATGGTGATCTCACCGGGCAGAGTTGCGGTAATCACCTTGGTGCTGTTGACCTCGTCAAAGGCCACCTTGACGTCCTTACCCAAAGTCTCGGTGGCGGCGGCGGTAATCTTATCCAGATCGGGCTCCGTTTCGTAGCTGTAACGGATGACCGTACCGCCCTTAAACGCCACGTCCATCTGGGTGCCGAAGATCACGTTGACCGCCACGCCTACCAGCACGATCACCAGAGAGATGATGACAAACAGCTTCAAGTGACCGACAAAATCAAACTTTTTCATTTGCGATCACCTCCATAGAACCAAGGATTGCGGAAAATCTTAATCCGGGATACGGCGCGAAGCATCAGACGGGACGCCCAGACGCCGAAGATGAAGTTGGTGAACACACCCACCAACAGGGTATAACCGAAGGAGTACACCGTACCGGTGGTGGACATGGGCAACCAGCTAAACAGAATACCGAACAGGCTGCCGGAGGAGCCAAACACGCCCATCAGCACGGCGGCCACGATAAACACGGTGATGTTGCCGTCAAAGATGGCCCAGAAGGAGTTCTTGGAGCCGGAACGGATGGCACCGTCAATGGTCTTACCGGCACGCAATTCCTCACGGACGGCCTCGGCGGTGATCACGTTACAGTCCACACCGATACCGATGGAGAGAATCAAACCGGCAATACCGGGCAGGGTCAGGGTAAAACTGTCAAACACACCGAAGTAACCGGTGATGGCGGCTACGGAACCGGCCATCTGGCCCAACAGGGCAATAGCGGCTACCAGACCGGGCAGACGGTAGGTGACGATCATCATCAGACACACCACCACCAATGCGATCACGGCGGCAATACCCATGGCACGCAGAGCGTTGCTACCCATGGTGGGCGAAATGGAGCCCAGGCTCTTGACCTCGATCTCAAAGGGCAGAGATCCGGCGGTGATCAGGTCCGCCAGTTCCTTAGCATCCTGATAGGTCTCAAAGGAGCCAGAAATCACCGCCTCGCCGTTGGTAATATGGTCGTTGACCGACGGATTGGAGATCATGGTATCGTCCAGCCAGATGGAGATGGTGCCCTTATCCTGGAGTTCCGCAGTAGCGTCAGCAAACGCCTGCTTGCCGGACTCCTTGAGCTGCAGCTGTACCACGTACTGATACGAGGTGGCTTGTTCGTCCTTGGCTATGTAGTTGGGGGTAGCAGACTCGATATCGTTACCGTTGAGAACCAGCTTACCGGTGGGCTTACCCTCGCTGTCTGTTTCGCTGCCGTAATGGAACTCCAGCATTGCGGTCTGACCGATCTCGGCCACCGCCTGCTCAGGAGTCTCCTGCGTATCCGCCCAGGGGAAACGCACGATGACCTGCCGGTTGGCGGCATCGGTATACGCCTCGTAGTCGGTGATGTTCTTGCTGACCAGACGCTGTTCAATGATGGACTTGACGCCGTCCAGGTCCGCAGCAGAGACTTCAATATTGTCGTCGGTGGGGCCGAAGGTGACGTCCACGCCTCCGCGGATATCGATACCCCAACGAATCTCGCTGACACTGCGAATAACGGTATCGGTGCGATCGCCGTAGGTGGTGTACACGCCGAACACGGCGGTATAACTTAACACCAGAATCAGAATCGCCACGATGAAGAATGCCCATTTTGGCGTACGCTTCATGTGTATAGACCTCCTGTATGGTTGTGCGGCAACCCTCTGCCGCCAGTATTTATTCATTATACA
>JAZRMD010000102.1:0-2214 GCA_045647285.1 Acutalibacteraceae bacterium | reverse complement strand
ATAAAGCAAAAGCACCCTTCCAAAAGGGTGCTGTGGACAACAAGACAGAGATACCCTGCTGTATCTCCCCGTCGCCAGCACCCTTCTTCTGCCCAAGGGCCTTGTGCGTGTACAGAGCAATAAGCATTCCGACTTCGGGTTTCTCCCGTTACGGTAATGGCTGTTGTTGCGGATTTTCACCGCATTTCCTTATCCCCGAACACACCGTCCGGCGGTGTGCCCGACAACATCCGTAGATGATGCTCTGTAATATATTCTTCTGTAAGGGGATTATAGCATACAAAAACGCTAAAATCAAGAGCGTTTTGCCGGGTTGACAAAGGGAGAGGGCGCTTGTATAATGACCTCAAAAGGAGGTTTTGCTGATGAAAAAACCCAGATTAGAAGATATGACCTTGCGTGAGCGCATCGGGCAAACCGGCCTGGTCCGCACCAACCACGTGTATGGCAAAAAAGGCTTCTTAAAGGACAACCCCTTTGGTGGCTTGTGGGCCCGTCACGCCCATATTTTTGAGACCGCCGTCAACAATGCGGAGAACAGCCACGGCAAAGGTCTGGACTACCGTTATACTAAGGAATGTGACGCATGGATTCAGGAACTGAACAACGAACTGTCCATCCCTCTGCTATCCGCCATCGACGCAGAAGCCGGCGCCGTAGACGCCATTCCCGGCACCAGCGCCATGCCCACCGCCGCCGCCTTGGGTGCCGCCCGTAGTGAGGAACTGGCTTATCAACTGGGCTACAACGTGGCATCCGAATCCTTGGTCAGCGGAGCCAACTGGATATGGGGTCCCGTAGCGGATAACGCCTGTATGTTTGCCGGTGTGTCCCTCAATCGCACCCCCTCGGCGGATATGGAACTGTCCGCCCGTCTGCTCAAGGCCGAGGTAAAGGGTATGCAGGCTGCCGGCGTAGCCGCCACCGCCAAGCATTTCCCCGGTGTGGATAAGCGTGAGTACCGGGACCCCCATATTACCCTGGCCAACATTGACTACACAATGGAAGAGTGGGAAGAACATCAGGCTCCCGTGTTCCAGGAACTCATTGACGCCGGCGTATACTCGGTGATGGTGGGACATATGGCGTTCCCGGCGGCGGACGATACGGTCATCAATGGTGCCAAGCTGCCGTCCACCCTGTCGTATAAGATCGTCACCGAGCTGCTCAAGGAGAAGATGGGCTTTACCGGTGTAGTCATTACCGACGCCTGCGGTATGCGCGGACTGGACTCCATCTATCAGGGCAAACAACTGTACGTGGAACTGCTCAAGGCCGGTAACGATATGTTGCTGGGCCCCATGGATCCCCATTACATCGACCTGGTGGAAGAAGCGGTACTGGCCGGCGAACTGTCCGAGGAGCGCATCAACGACGCCTGCCAGCGTGTGCTGGATATGAAGGAGAAACTGGGTCTGTTTGATGACGGTTACGCCGTCGGCGGCGGTGTCACCCCCGAGATGCTGGAGCGCTCCTCCCGGACCAACCGGGAGATCGCCCGTAAAGGCATCTCTCTGCTGTGCGACGTTCCCGGTCTGTTGCCCCTGGATCCAAAAAAGATCCGGAAGGTCAAGATCATCTACATCGGCTACTCCGACAATGCGTACGACGCATTGGAGCATATGGTGGACGCCTTTGCCGCCCACGGTGCCCAGGCGGACTACCAACGTGGTCTGGACTGGCACATTAAGGAGTTTGCCGAAAACTACGACCTGATCGTATACGCATCGTACATCGGCAGCCATAGTCCCTACGGATATCCCTACTTTGTGCAGGATATGATCGGGCCCTTTAACCATGTGCTGACCTATGGTGTGGAAAAATCCCTGGGCGTGTCCCTGGGCTCCCCCTTCCTGTATCACGACTTCTTCGCCGCCATGCCCACCTTTATCAATACCTACGGTTTCTGCAAGGAGCTGTGCGAGGAGTTTGTCAACGGTCTGTACGGCGAATTCCCCCTCAACACCGAACTGCCCTACCCCATCCGTCCCGTGATGGGTTGGTAATAGGACCCGGATGCGTCCCTCCCAGGAGGGGCGCATCTTTTGCTTGGTGTACTAATAAACCCCCAGTTCTACTGGGGAAGATACAATAGCGGAGCGATCTCTTGCCTCCCCTTGCCAGGGGAGGTGGCTGCGGCTTTGCCGCAGACGAAGGGGTAGTTTCGTTATCTCTCCCTCAGTCCTCGCTGACGCTCGGACAGCTCCCTCGTCA
>JAZRMD010000101.1:0-7925 GCA_045647285.1 Acutalibacteraceae bacterium | reverse complement strand
GTCCGCCTTGAAGCGCACGGTGGTACCGGTCTCCTCGGTGTCGCCGATGATCTTCAGATCGGTGACGGTGTGACCCTTCTCAAACCGCTGGTGATGGATGTGGCCCTCGCGGCTGACCTCCACCTCCAGATACTCGGACAGGGCGTTGACCACCGAGGAGCCCACGCCGTGCAGACCGCCGGCTACCTTGTAGCCGCCACCGCCGAACTTACCGCCGGCGTGCAGGACGGTCAGCACCACCGTCACGGTGGGCAGACCTAACTTTTCATTAAGACCTACCGGGATACCGCGTCCGTTATCCCGTACGGTAATCACGTTGCCGGGCAATACTTCCACCTCAATATGGGTACAGAAGCCGGCCAAGGCCTCGTCTATGGAGTTATCCACGATCTCGTACACCAGATGATGCAGACCCCGGGGACCGGTGGACCCGATATACATACCGGGGCGTTTACGCACCGCTTCCAGGCCTTCCAGTACCTGTATGTCTTTTTCGTCATAGGAGCCTTCGGCGGCGGTTACCTCGCCGGTCTGCAGTTCTTTATCCATCTCGCTCATTTTAAGTCCTCCTTAAGCAAGAATTTTACTCGTTTCTGTAATGTACGGGGGGCCAACTGGGATATGTACACCCTCTGCCCGGTACGGTCGGACGACCGCCGGGGCGGTGCGCACACCGCAAAGGACCGGGGCAATTCCGGACTGACGGTGATAACCTGTCCGGCCTTTTGCGCTTTGGTCAGGTAGCCACGTGTATACCGGGATACGGTGGTGTTGTCCATATCAAACACACCCACCACGTCCTGTTGACGCACGACCACCTCTTGTCCCAGGTGCAAATACATAAAAATCCAATCCTATCTGTATATAAATATCACAATAATACGCCTTGTTTAATCTGAAACACCTTTCCGCCGGTCATACGCAGGGCGGAAGAGGGCTCACAGCAGGTGATGAACACCTGCCAGTGGTGAATATGGTTGAGGATATAATCCTGTCGGGACACATCCAACTCGCTCATCACGTCGTCCAGAAAGGCCACGGGGGTCTCCCCGGTCACCTCTTGCAGTAGGGTGGCCTCTGCCAGTTTGAGAGCCAACACCGCCGAGCGTTGTTGCCCCTGGGAGCCGTACACCCGTGCCGGATTGCCGTCCAGCAGGATATCCATATCCTCCCGATGGGGTCCGGCGGTGGTAAACCCGGCGCTTTTATCCGCCCGGCGGCTGTTCTGCAATATCGTCAGCCACCGACGGGCCGTATCCGCCGTAGAGATGCCCGGTTCCCACGCCGGGGATTGCAGACGTAGGGTTAGTTGCTCCCGTCCCCCGGACAGACCGTTGTATATGTCGGCAGCAATAGGGGTGAGCCGTTGCAGGTAGTGACTGCGTGCGGCGGTCAGCCGGGCTCCGGCGGCGGCTAAGGTGGTGTCCCACAGGGACAGCATCTCCTCACCGGCAGCGGTAAACCCGTCCTGGGCCCATTGCCGCAGATAGGCGTTGCGCTGGGTCAGTACCTTCTGAAACTCGGTAAGCGTCCCGATATAGCCGGGGCGCAGAGGACAGTAGGCGCTGTCGATAAACCGACGGCGGCCGTCCGGTCCGTCCTTAATTAAGGACAGATGGGCCGGGGAAAACACCACGCCGCAGAAGGTCCCGGCCAGACGGGCCGCAGAGGGCAGCTTGAGTCCGTTTAGGGTCACCTGGCGCCGCCCTTCGATGGTGACGGTGGCCTGTTGGTCCCGTCCCCCGGCGGTAAAATCCATTGCAAGACTTGCCCGGGGGGCGTCAAACCCCACCATCTCCCGGTCCCGGGCGCCCCGAAAACTCCGGGCGCCGGTAAACAGCCAACAGGCTTCCAGCAGATTGGTCTTACCTTGGGCGTTGTCCCCGTAGAGTATATTAACACCCTCATCCGGTTCCCAGACGCCGGGGTGCAGGTTGCGAAACCCCTCAAAGGTCAGCTTACGGACGAACAACCTGTATCTCCTCGTCGTATTCCGGTATACGGATACATTCGCCGCCCCGCAGCTTTTTGCCACGCATAGTGCATACGGCACCGTCCAGTAACACGGCGCCCCCTTGTATGAGCATCTTGGCTTGACCGCCGGTTTGCACACAGCCGGTCAGCTTGAGCAGGTCATCCAGACGAATAAACTCGTCGGTTATGGTAAATTCCGTCATTTCTTTAACCTCACAGGCAGTACCAGGAACAGGAACGCATCCCCTTCAGTGGGCAGTATCTTCATAGGCTTGAGAGAGCCGTTGAGTTCAATGCGTACCTCGTCGGTCTCGCTGTTGCGCAGAGCGTCCAGCAGAAAACGGGAGTTAAAACCCATCTGCTCCGGCGTGCCGTCCAACCGACAGCCGATGGTGTCGTTGGCGCTACCCAAGGGGGTCACGCAGGAGATGGTCATGGTGTCCTCGCCAAAGTCGCACACCAGAGGGGACTTGAGCCGGTCGTTGATGACCAGAGCCACACGGTCTACCGCCTCGATCATCGCCCGGGTGTTGACCGTTACCGTAGAGGTGATCTCATCGGTAATGATCTTATCGTAAGCCATAAAATCTCCATCCAGCAGACGGGAGATGACCGCATACCCCTCTATCTCAAAGATAATATGCCGCCGCCCCACGATAAGGGAGCAAGGGGTGTCCTCGTCCTTCAGGAGCTTGAGAATCTCCTGCAAGGTCTTGCCCGGCACCACAAAATCCATGGTTTCTTCATTTTTAATCGGCTCGGAGCGCATAGCCAGACGGTAGCCGTCCACGCTTACCAGCCGCAACTGCTCGGGACTGACCTCAAACCGGGTACCCGTATAGATGGGCCGGGGGTCGTTGGGAGCCGCCACTGCAAAGATGGTCTGGCGAATCATCCCCTTAAGGGTCTGCTGGGGCAGGGTGAGAGCCACACCGTCCTCTATCCGGGGAATCTCCGGATAATCCGCCGCCGTCATACCGGTAATGGCAAACTCGGTTACGTCATTACGGATGATGGTGTTATACTTATCGTCGGTCAGGATCGCCACGCTTTCTCCGGGCATCTTACGGACAATATCCCCAAACATCTTGGCGGACAGCACAATATCGCCCGGCTCCCACACGTTGGCGCTGATGGTGGTGGTCATACCCAGCTCCATATCAAAGCCGGCCAGATACAGGGTAGACCCCTGTGCCTTCAGTAAGATACCCTCCAGCGCCGGCAGGGCCGCCTTGGCCGCCACCGCCCGTTGGACGTTGCCAACCGCTTCTATGAGTTCCTGTTTATTGCAAAGAATGTTCATACAAAGCACCTCTCATTTGCCATTAATGATATACATAATATAAAGATATCTTTTAGTTATAGTATTAGGGGATGTGGAAACGGTGGAAAACCCCCGTAAACCTTTGGGACAGGCAGAAATATTTTCCACCCGGAAAATGCTTTTTTTGTGAATAAAATCTTGAAAAGTGGAAAGGGGAATTGCCCTTTCACAGCCCGGTGCAAAACCGGTAGTGGAATGTGCAAAATAAGTGGAAAACTTGACCTTATGAAATATCCTATTATAATAAGGTATATATAAAGTGCATCAACTATCGCTGAGATTCTTGATGATATCGTTGACCAGATGCTTAAGGGTGGGGTCGGTTTCCATTTTTTTCTCCACCGTCTGAATGGCGTACACAATGGATGAATGGTCCCGTCCGCCAAACTCGTCGCCGATATTTTCCATAGGCAGAGAGGTGATGTGCCGCACTGCGTAGGCCGCCACCTGCCGGGCTCGGGAGATGGGGGCGGACCGTTTGCCCGATCGGATATCCTCCGCCCGTACACCCATAGTCCGGGCCACCTCGGATATAATGCGTTCCACCGTCAGGGGAACCGGCTGATTGTCGTTGCGGATATCCCGTATGGCGTTTTGGGCGGTGACCAGGGTGGGCGCTTCGCCCCCCAGCAGATACTGGGCGCGCATACGCTTGACCACACCTTCCAACTGCCGGACGTTGCTCTTGATCTGGTTGGCTATGTAATCCGCTACCTCGTTGCTCAGCGGAATATCCAGTGCCTTGGCCTTGCGCAGTACGATGGCAATTCGGGTCTCCAGGTCCGGCGCACCGATGTCCGCCAGCAGACCCATCTCAAACCGGGAGCGCAGACGCTCTTCCAGGGTGGCGATCTCCTTGGGAGGACGGTCACTGGTCAGTACGATCTGCTTACCGGCGGAATGTAAAGCGTCAAAGGTGTGGAAAAACTCGATCTGGGTAGCGGTCTTACCGCTTAAGAACTGAATATCGTCCACCAACAGCACGTCCACCTGCCGGTACTTGGCGTGGAACTCCACCGTGGAGTTGGTCTGGATGGCTTCCACCAGCTCGTTGGTCATGGTGTCGCCCTTAATGTACATAATACGAGCCGCCGGATTGTTCTTCTTGATCTCCTTACAGATGGCGCTGAGCAGGTGGGTCTTTCCCAGACCGGAGCCGCCGTGGATAAACAGAGGGTTGTACATACCGCCCGGTTTACTGGCTACCGACAAGGATGCGGCGTGGGCAAACTTGTTGGACGGACCCACCACAAAGTTATCAAAGCTGTATTCTTCCCCATCGGCGGACTGGGGCAGACCAATGCCCTCTACCGGGGTAGCCGGTGCCGGTGCCGGGGTCTCGGAAGCCGTGTTCTTGGTGAGGATACGCAGACCCAGAGGAAAACCCAGAACCTCTCGGAAGGCGTCCTTCAGTTTCTCCCCAAACATATCCTCCAGGGTATTCTTTTGAAATTCCGTATTGACCACCAGCACCATTTCGCCGTCCTCAATACTGCGCGGTTCAATGGGGCGTATCCACACCTCAAAGGCGGCCTGGCTCAATCCGGACCGCCGGATAACGGCGCATACGCTATCCCAGATGTCGCTAATCATTTCCATATCCGTTAACTCCTATAACCGGCGATTATTAAAAAAATCGCATAATTTTTCAACCCTAATTATAACACAAATAGGCTGTTTTTTCAATGTTTTTTATGGTTTTTGGCAAACTTTTTTTATAGGTATGGGGACTATGACGGGACATACCGGGGGAAAATGGGCAATTTACGGCCAAAATACAATATGTAGTGGGTTTTTGTACCGTCTACCACAAGAATAAAAAAATAATTTGAAAAACCCGGTGGTTGGGCGAAAAGGTGCTTGACATTTGGACAAATACTGGTATATAATATTAAATCGTCAGGTTGTGCTTATGGCACAGCCGTACCTCAAAGCGAAAGGAGGAGCATCCATGCTTCGTACTTATCAACCCAAGAAGCGTCATCGCAAGATGGAACACGGCTTCCGTAAGAGAATGGCCACCGCCAACGGCCGCAAGGTTCTGGCGCGTAGAAGAGCCAAAGGCAGAGCCCGTCTGAGCTACTAAAAGAGGCCACCTTAGTGTGGCTTTTTTTTGTAGCTCTACCTTAACAAGGAGGTGACCGGTATGGCGGCTTGGGTTACTCTACGGGAGAACAAGGATTTCCGCACCCTCTACTACCGGGGCAAGAGCCAGGTCCATCCGGCGCTGGTCACCTACGTGCGCAAGAACAAAGCCGGGCATCCCCGGGTGGGTATCACCACGGGGAAAAAATGCGGCAAGGCTGTGGAACGGTCCCGGTGCCGCCGGGTTATCCGGGCGGCCTTTGCCACCCTGTATCCGGCCGTGGGAAGCTACGACATCGTGTTTGTGGCCCGTACCCGGCTATTGACAATGAAAAGTACCCAGTTGGCCCCCGTTATGGCGGCGCAACTGCGTACCCTGGGAGTGCTGTGCGATGAGTAAGTGGCGCCCCAAGCATCTGGTCATCGGCCTCATACGGCTGTACCAGAAGCACATTTCTTCTGCGAGGACTTCGCCGGTATGCCGTTTTTCGCCCACCTGTTCGGCATACGCTATTGAAGCGGTGGACCGCTTTGGCGTATTGTTAGGCTCCGGTCTCGCCCTGTGGCGTATTCTACGCTGCAATCCTCTCTGCCACGGAGGGTACGATCCTGTACCCACCACCTTTCCGTGGCCGTGGAGAAGGTTTCATAACAAGTAAGGAGGTCCTGTCGCTATGATGGCGATTTTCAGCATTTTTGCTACCCCTCTGGGCTATGCGCTGGAGTTTATCTGCCGCTATCTGCCCAACTACCTGCTGGCCATTCTGGTGTTTACCTTCCTGGTTAAGCTGTTGCTGTTTCCGGTCAACATCTCCAACCAGAAAAATGCCGCCGCCCGTGCTCGTTTAGCGCCCCGTCTGGAGCGTCTGCAGAAGAAGTACGGCGCCGACCGGCAGAAGTTAATGGAAAAACAACAGGCCCTGTACGAAAAGGAAGGGGTCAAGATGACCGCCGGCTGTCTGCCCCAGATACTGCAGATGCTGGTGCTGTTTAGCATCATTGCGGTTATCTATAAGCCGCTGACCTACGTGGAGCGTATGGATGCGGCGGATATCAACACCAGCATTGTGGCGGTGCAGACCGAGCGCATCGGGGAGCTTGATCTCACCGGGGACGCTCTGGATAAGAAGAAGCAGGAAATTGAGCAGGAGTATAATGAGAATTCCTATTACCGGGAGTTGCATCTGCTCAAGTACGTGGACCGCTACGAGCCCCAGATCGCCGAGGCCCTTGTAGCCGCCGGCAAGAGCGAGGCGGACGCCAACGCTCTGGTGGCCAATATGCGTGACACCGAGGAGGACTTTAACATCTTCGGTATCTCCCTGCTCGGCATTCCCAACGAAACCGGTATCCGTCCCAACTGGCTGTGGGTCATCGCCCTGCTGTCCGGTGCGTCGGCTATGCTCACCAGCATCCAGTCCATGCGTCACCAGAAGCTCACCATGCCCGAGGCCCAACAGCAACCCGGCTGTACCAAGTGGATGATGTACAGTATGCCCTTAATGTCCCTGGCCTTCTCCTTTGTGGTGCCGGCCGGTGTGGCGGTGTACTGGATATTCTCCAACCTCTTAGCCTTGGTGCAGACGGTGGTACTCAATAAGATGTACGACCCGTTAAAGATCCGCGCCGAGGCAGAAGCGGAGTATCAGGAGCGCCGCCGTCGTAAGGCAGAGGACCGGGAACGGCTCAAACAAGCACGTCTGGAAGAGCAACGGGCCTGGCAGATGGAAGAAAACGAGAAAAAGGCGCAGAAGCAGGGCAAAAAACCGGCCCAAAAGACCGAGACCCCTGCCCAGGACGGAAAGGAAGACAACCAAGATGAATGAGATAATCAAAGAAGCGGCCTCTGTTGAGGAAGCGAAAGAGCTGATTGCCCGGGAACTGGGCGTTAGCGAGGATGCGGTGACCTACGAGGTCCTGCAGGAGCCTGGCAAGAAGGTGCTGGGTCTGTTTGGCGGCGCCGTGGCCCGGGTCAAAGGCACTCGCAAGGTGTCTGCCGCCGAAGTGGCCAAGGCGTACCTGACTTCCGTGTTGGAGGGAATGGGTGCCGCAGACTTTACCATCAGCGTGAACGAAGAGGACAACGGTTGTGTGCTGACCTTGGACGGCGAGAACTTAGGCTTTATCATCGGTCGCCGGGGGGACACCCTGGACGCTCTGCAGTATCTGACCGGTCTGGTTGCCAATCGGGTGGACAATGCGTACTACCGGGTGACCCTGGATATCGGCAACTACCGGGAAAAGCGTGAGCAATCTCTGGTGGCTCTGGCCCGGCGTCTGGGTGCCCAGACCGCCCGTACCGGCCGCCGCCATTCTCTGGAGCCGATGAATCCCTACGAGCGCCGCATCATCCATACGGCGGTGCAGGATATGGAAGGCGTTATCTCTTGGAGTGTGGGCAGCGACGCCGCCCGGCACGTCATCATCGGGCCTTCCGAGGACAACCCCAACAAGAACAACGCCGGTGAGGGTCGCGGCCGTGGCCGTGGCGGTAACCGTGGTCGTGGTGGCAACCGTGGCCGTGGCGGTAACCGCGGCGAGC
>JAZRMD010000100.1:0-11347 GCA_045647285.1 Acutalibacteraceae bacterium | reverse complement strand
GCTGTGCGTCATTGACCTGGACACCGTGATGCCCGGCTTCTCGGTGACCGATTTTGGTGATTCGATCCGTTTTGGAGCGAACACCGCCGCCGAGGACGAAAAGGACCTGTCCAAGGTCAGCCTGGATATGGACTTGTTTGAGGAATATCTGCGCGGCTATCTGGACGGTTGCGGCGGTAAGCTGGGAGAAGACGAGATCATGCTGTTGCCCGAAGGGGCTAAGATGATGACCCTGGAGTGCGGTATGCGGTTTCTTGCAGACTACTTGCAAGGGGACGTGTACTTCCACACCGCCTATGCCGACCACAATCTGGTGCGTTGCCGCACCCAGTTGCGTCTGGTGGAATGTATGGAAGAGCATTGGGACGAGATGAAGTCCTGCGCCGCCAAGTACGCCAAAAAATATCGCTGATCCCCAACGCCTCTCCCCTCCGGGAGGGGCGTTATCTATTGGTGCCTTTAGGCGTGGGAATACCCTCCCGTTCTACTGGGGGAAGACAAAATAGCGGCGATCTCCTGCCTCCCCTTGTCAGGGGAGGTGGCTGCGGCTTTGCCGCAGACGGAAGGGTAGTTTCGTTATCTCTCCCTCAGTCCTCGCTGACCCGCGGACAGCTCCCTCGTCAGAGGGAGCCGAGAAAATCAGTAACCCCTTTTAGGGGTTAGTCAAACCACCGGTTCACCTGTGATTATGATTCTACGCCTTGCTTTTCGGCGGTAAGTCTGCTATGATATACCCAATAGAGTACGAAGGGAGTAACAGATCATGGACTGGACGGAAGTATGCATCCGGGTGGCTACGGCAGACACGGATGCAGCCTCGGCCATAGCCAATATGGCGGTGCCCTACGGCATTTATATTGAAGATTACAGCGACCTGGAACAGGGTGCGTGGGAGATCGCCCACATCGACCTGATAGACGAGGAGTTGCTGGGCAAGGACCGGGCCCACAGCATCATCCACCTGTATATCGACCCTCAGGACAACCCTCCCGAGGCGGTGGCCTTTCTCCGGGAACGGCTGACCGCCGCCGGTATCGGTCACGAGGTGCTGGCGCAGACGGTCAACGAGGAGGATTGGGCCAATAATTGGAAAAAATATTTTAAGCCCCTGCCGGTGGGTGAGCGTCTGCTCATCTGCCCCTCTTGGGAGCAGGCGGAGCAGACGGAAGACCGCCGGATACTGTCCATCGACCCGGGTATGGCCTTTGGCACCGGCGGACACGACACCACCCGTCTGGTGTTGGAAACGCTGGAACGCCATATCACCCCCGGATGCGCTTTTTTGGACATCGGTTGCGGTAGCGGTATTCTGTCCATTGCCGCCTGTCTGTTGGGCGCCGGTAGTGCCTTTGGTGTAGACATTGACCCCTTGGCCGTGCGTACCGCCGTGGAAAACGGCGCCCTCAACGGCCTGACCGCCCCCCGATACACCATCGTCAAGGGGGATCTGGCGGACAAGGTCACCGGTCAGTACCCGGTGGTGGCCGCCAATATCGTGGCGGACGCCATTATTGCGTTGTCCCCGGCGGTGCCGTCCTTCCTGGCGCCCGACGGCGTGTACATCGTATCCGGCATTATTGACAGCCGGGAGCAGGACGTAAGGGATGCGCTGGATAAACTGGGTTTTACGGTGGTGGAGCGCCATACCCACGGCGGATGGCTGTGTATGGTGTGTAAGAAGGAGAGCGTGTAAGAAATGCCTCGATTTTTTGTAGACAGTCCCCTGGCGGTGGGGCAGACCGCCGTCATCGACGGACAGGACGCCCGGCATCTGGCCGGTGCGTTGCGTGTCACGGCGGGGGAAAAATTAACCTTGTGCGACGGTGCCGGTATGGATTATCCCGGTACGGTGGCACAGGTGGAACGGGATAGGGTAACGGTAACGGTGGACGCCGCCGTCCCCACCACCGCCGAGCCGACCTTGCAAGTGACTCTCTATATGGGACTTCCCAAGGCGGATAAGATGGAATGGATCATCCAGAAGGCCGTGGAGTTGGGGGTTGCCGCCGTGGTGCCGGTGACCACCGCCCGGAGTATTGTGCGTATGGATGCCAAGGATGGAGAAAAGAAGCAGATAAGATGGCAGCGTATTGCCGCCGAAGCGGCCGGACAAAGCGGCCGGGGGAGGATCCCCACGGTGGAAGCTCCCATCACTTTTCGCCAGGCGCTGACCCGCCTTGAGCAGGAGAATACCCTGCTTTGCTACGAAGGGGGCGGCGCTCCCATCGGGCAACTGGTATCCCCGGCGGACACAGCCCTGTCGTTGGTGGTGGGGCCGGAGGGCGGTTTTGACCCGGCAGAGGTACAAGCGGTCACCCGTGTGGGCGGTCGCATTGCCACCCTCGGCCCTCGTATCCTTCGATGCGAAACCGCCCCCGTGGCAGCCTTGGCGGTGCTGATGGAACGCAGTGGAAACATGGAATAATAAAGAGAACAGACCTTGCCCACAGGCAAGGTCTGTTCTCTTTATATCTCTATCTTAAACAGATTCCACGGATAGGTGGACGGAGGCAGGGAGGTGGCGTCCACCTCTTTGCCGGTCACCGGATGGGTAAAGCGCAGGTGGCAGGACCACAGGGGCAGACCCTTGCCGTCCATAGGCCGTCCGCCGTACTTTTCGTCCCCTAATAAAGGCAGTCGCCGTGAAGAGAATTGCACCCGTATCTGGTGGGTGCGTCCGGTGTGCAGTTGGATGCGCACCAGGGTCAGGGGTACGCCCTCCCGTACCACCGTCTGCAACACCCGGTAGGTAAGTCTGGCGTCCTTGGCGCCCGGCGTACCGGGACGCACCACCCGGCTTTTGCACCGGGCGGTATCCTTCAGCAGCCAGTCCTCCCACCCCCCCTCGGGGGCGGTGGGGACGCCGGTAATCACCGCCAGATATTCCTTAACAAAGCGGTGCCCGGCCATCTGCTTGTACAGACCGGGGGTGGCTTTACTGCTCTTGGAGTACACCATCACACCCCCTACCGGCTGGTCCAACCGGTGAATGACGTCAATGCGGTAGGCCCGGGTCTGCCGTTGCAGTAGGGTGGGCATATTCTGGCGTTTGCCCGGCTCCGGGGCGGACAGCACCCCCACCGGTTTTTCGCACACAATGAGATATTTGTCCTCGTAGAAGGTGGTAATCATCGATTCATCTCCCGGTAGGCGACCACGTCAAAGGGGTCCAGAGGGCTGTCCTTGCGCAGGTACAGAGGATGATGGGGATGCCCTTTTTTGGACCGCCGTCCGGCGGTGACCCACTTTGCGCCGTATTCCTCGCCAATGGCTATCATATCCTGCAGGCAATCCCACAGGTACGGCCGTTTTTCTATAATCGTGCCCCAGGCGGCCCACACCACCGGGGTAACACCCGTGCCGCAACCGTTCAGCACCTGCCGGAAAGCCGCCATATTTTCCCGGTGAAGACGGGGATTGCAGGCGGTATCCATCGTGTCCGGGTCGGTGGCCCGTTGGGCGTATACGTTAAACATAATAAAGCTGTCAAACCCCTGCCGCAAGGCGATGCGTTCCACCGACTTTAAGGTGTTATCCAGGTCATCCGGGGCGGCGGTGGAGGGGTTGATGCCGATGCAGATGAGGGGATTCTCCCCCCGGGTGCCCAGGATATACCGGTAGGGCAAAAACCGACAGGGCACGTACAGCCATCGGTCTCGGTCGTAGTGAGCCGGCAGGGTGCGTTCTTCCTTTAGCGCCTCGGCAAAGGACTGGATGGTCAGGGTATCGGTGTCGGCCAGAGGGGTGTACATAGGTCTATCTCCTTTCGCCGTTGGTAAGGGGACGGTGTGAGAGGGTATTCGGGTAACGGCTCCTCTCATTATTAAACCATAAAACACCGGCGTGTGCAAGTATAAATCCGTTGGCTACGGGAAAGAGTAACAACGGGAAGGAGGCATAGCCAATGGATGAGAAGGAGCGCAAACGTCCCCGGGTCATTCCCGAGCCGGATAAGGTGCCGCTGGTGGACCCCATTATAGCGGCCAAGGAACTACGGGCGCCGGGTGAAAACCGTATTCCCTCGGATGTGAACGGTTGGTATACCGGCACCACCAACACGGGCGACATCCCGGAACAGGATGCCGATGACTTGTAATAAGCAAGAAGGTCGGGAGTCTGATGACTCCCGACCGTTTCTTTTTGTTACCGACTGGCGCCGCCGCCGCCAAATCCGCCACCGCCGCCACGGAATCCACCGCCACCGCCACGGAATCCGCCGCCGTGAAAACCACCGCCACGGAATCCGCCGCTGGCAATAAACATACCGGGAAACACCCTCCCACGCAGCAGGGCAAAGATGAGCAAAATGGCCATAATCATGAGAATTTCCGCCGGTCCGCCGCCTTCCTCTTCGGCGTGATCGGTCACGGGGTAGACACTCTCGGTCAGGCCGTATTCTGCGTACACCTCGTTGACGTAGACGGTATAGGTATCGACCAGGGCGGACGACCAGGCGTCCTCATCGTCATAGTAGGGCACGAGTACGTCGTCCAGTATCCGTCCCACCTTGGAGTCGGGCAGAGCCCCCTCCAGACCGTAGCCCACCTCCACACGGGTATGAGGGCCGTCGGTGCTAAAGAGCAACAGCAGACCGTTGTCCTTTTCGCTGTCCCCCAACGCCCATTTTTGGGCCAGAGCCAGTGCGTACTCCTCTAGGCTGTACCCGTCCAGGCTATCCACCGTTACCAACACCAGTTGAGCGTCGGTTTGCTGTTGCAGGGCCACACCGGCGGCGTACACCGCCTGCTCATCTGCATCACTCATCACATCCGCAAAGTCGTTGATGAAAAACCGCTGGGTGGGAGAGGGTAGTTCTTGCTGTTGCCCACAGCCACACAGGCATAGGCACAGACAGGCGCACAGGATAATGAGTTTCTTAATCACCGAAGTTTACCTCCGGCACGTTCTGGGCATCCGCATCCGCTTCGAAGAATTCCGCCTTGTCAAACCCGAAGATGCCGGCCAACAGGCTCTTGGGGAACCGCCGGATGGTTGCATTATAGCTCTTTACCGCCTCGTTATAGCGTGTGCGTGCTACGGCAATGCGGTTTTCGGACCCGGCCAGTTCATCCTGCAGGGCACGGAACTGCTCGTTGGCCTTTAACTCCGGATAGGCTTCGGTGACTGCGTTGACCCAGATATCAATGGCACCGTCTAGTTGGTTGTTGGCTTCCGCCTGCTCGCCGGCGGTGTCGGCTCTGCCCACCGCGGCACGGGCCTCGGTGACCGCCTGGTAGGTCTGTTGCTCGTAGTCCGTGTATCCCTTTACGGAGTTGACAAAGTTGGGTATCAGGTCCGCCCGGCGTTGCAACATGGTCTGGATGTTGGCCTGCTGTTCTTCCACGCCTACCTGCAGGTTTACCAGACTGTTGTAACCGCCCACTAGCAGACCGATGAGCAGTACCACCACGGCAATCACCGCAATGATGATCCACGTTTTCTTACTGATGTTTTTCATACTGTTTTCCTCCCGTTAATGTTCTTTTTTATAGCACACCGAAAAGGCGGTATCCTCCATTTGCATTGTGCCCCTCGGTGATAGGCTTATACGGTGGTGGCTTTATTTGACAATGGAGCGCTTGTACTCGCTGGGGGTCATATTGGTGTGACTCTTAAAGCATTTGGCAAAATATTGGGGGTCGGTGTAGTGAAGCATATCCGCAATACGGGCAATGTTGCCGTTGCCCTCCCGCAGCAGCCGTTTGGCTTCTTCTATCTTCAGAGCGTTGTAGTACCGCATAATGCCCCCCGGCTTATACCGGGAAAACAGCAACTTTACCGTTCCCTCGCTCTTGCCCAGCTTCCGGGCGATATCCGGCACGGTGAGCTTACCGTATACGTTATTTTGCAACAATTCCAGCAGTTCCTTGACGTCGTACGGCACGTCCACCCCGTCCACCACGTAACTGCGCCGGGCTTTCTTGGTCAGCACGTCGGCGTGGCGATACAGCCGGATGAGAAACACCTCCAGCAGATTCTTGGTCAGTTGACTGCTACCCACCGGCGCATCCGGTCGCTTTTGCAGGTTTTGGAGCAGGGGGTTCTGCTCATCCTCCAGTCGGTAACAGGACAACCCTTCCGCAAACACCTCGCTGAGCAACGCCCTCTCCGCCGGGTCCAGACGGAATATTTTTCCCTCAAAGAACTTCATGGCCCGGCTCCGGCATTGAAAGGTCAGGATACTGGCATTGGGTGCGTCCCGGTCGTTGCCCGACAGGTTGTGAAACTCGTTGGGTTTGTGAAAGGTCATCTCACCGCTTCTGAGTACAAACCGATTGCGGTCGGCGGTGCAGATCATCTCTCCCTTATCAATATACACCATTTCCCAAAAGTCGTGTCGTTCCCCTTCGTAGCAAAAGCTCTTGGAGAACTCCATATAGAAGATGGTGATGATTTTTTCTACGTGAATCAGCCGTTCAAATCCCAGGCGTGTAAATTTATCTTCCACTCCGGCTCTCCTTTGTCTGATATTACCCATATTATAACCGATTTTACATTCCAATGCAAGATAAAAATGACTATAATTAGGTTAGAATACGATAAGGAGGATCATTATGTATACTGTACTGGTTATTTCCTGCCATCCGGACGATATGGAGATCGCTTGTGCCGGCACTTTGCTCAAGTGTAAAGAGCGTGGTGACCGGGTGGTGGTCTGCCATCTGTCCAGCGGTAATCTGGGCCACGAGATCATCCCCCCGGATGAGTTGACGGTCATGCGTGCCGGCGAAGCCAAGCGCAGCGGCGACCTGGGCGGCTTTGAGGTGATGTGGGGCGGTTTTAACGACCTGGAGATCTACGACAACAACAAGGAAGCCCGTGACAAGGTGGTCAACGTCATTAAGGCGGTGGACCCGGACTTCATCATCACCCACTCTCCCGATGATTATATGCCCGACCACACCGCCACGTCCAAGCTGGTGTTCGACGCCTGCTTCACCGCCACCCTGCCCAACTACCACACGGAGGTGGAAGGCCGTGCCCGACTGGTGCCGGTGTACTATATGGATACCTTGGCCGGTGTGAACTTTAACCCCACCGAGTACGTGGACGTCACACCGTATATTGATAAGAAGCTGGAGATGCTCAACTGTCACGAGTCACAGATCGTGTGGATGCGTGACCACGACCACATTGACTTCCCCGACATGGTGCGCACCTGCTGCCGTTATCGGGGATTCCAGTGCGGCGCCGACTATGCGGAAGGCTTCCGTCAATGCCAGGTATACCTCAAAGGTACCACCAAGCGTCTGTTACCCTAAACCACATACCAAGACTACATATCAAGGAGGAAAACGATTATGGATTTCAACTCTACTGTTAAGGGCTCTGCCCTGGAAGGCTTCTACCCCGCCGGCTGGGACTTTGCCAAGATCGATGCCTGCATCGACGCTCCCGAAAGCATCACCGCCCGTCAGCCCCATTGGAACGAGGGATTTACCCCCATTCCCTGCGACAGCCTGGGCGAGTTTGAGACCTACATGGGTCACGAGATCGCTCTGCAGATCAAGCTGGCCCGGGAAAAGGGCGAGAAGATCGCTTTCATTCTGCCCGTAGGCCCCATGGGTATGTACAAGTGGGTCGTGTACTTCATCAAGGCGTGGGGCATCTGCTGCGACCACGTGTACACCTTCAATATGGACGAGTGGGCTGACGGCGAGGGCAACACCCTGCCCAGTGACAACCCCGGTGCTTTCCAGTACGCTATGGAGCAGGCTCTGTTTAACCCCCTGGGTGACCTGACCGTTCCGGCCAACCAGCGTAACTTTGCCACCAAGGACAATCTGCCCACCTACCCGGCCAAGATCGACGCTCTCAAGGCCGAGGGTGCCAAGCTGGTACTGGTGTACGGCATCGGCCGTATGTGCCACATCGCTTTCTGGGAGCCCACCTTTGCGGCGGACTACGACACCGCTGCCGAGTGGGAGAAGGCTCCCTACCGCATCGGCGCCAAGATCCACCCCCTGACGGTGGAGCAGAATGCGCTGACCAGCTTTAAGTCCCGTACGCCGCTGGTACCCTGCCGTGCTAACACCATTGGCCCCGGCGTCTTTATGCGTGCGGACTACGCTATCGGCGGCGCTGACGGTACGCTGGGCCGTGGCATGCAGTGGCAAGGTCTGTCCCTGTGGATGACCCTGCGTCACGAGACCACCCCGTGGATCACCTCCACCTACATCCCCAAGCTGGCCGGTAAGCTGTTCTTCCTCAAGGAACTGGCCGGTCCCCTGGAAGCGGAGTGTAACTAATATGTGCGGCAACAAGTACGGTATTGCTGTAGCCGGCACCACTCTGGTGGATAAGCTCAACACCATTGCGGCGTATCCTGCCTGCGGCGAACTGACCAAGATAAGCGCTGTCAACCGGGCGGTAGGCGGCTGTGTGCCCAACGTGGGCATCGACCTCAAGAAGATCTGCCCCACCTTGCCGGTGTACGCCATCGGCCGGGTGGGTGCCGACGACAACGGTACCTATCTGCGCCAGGTGTTGGCGGATAGCGGTATGGACGTGTCCGGTCTGATGACGGTGGACGCCACCACCAGTTTTACCGAGGTGATGAGCATCCCCGGCGGTCAGCGCACATTCTTCACCTACGCCGGTGCGGATTCCGGCCTGACGGCACAGGATATTCCCCTGACCGGCGACCTGCCGCGCATCCTGCATCTGGGATACTTCCTGTTGCTGGATAAGGTGGACAACGGCGAAGGCCTGGCTATTTTGCAAAAGGCCAGCGCCGCCGGCGTGGCCACCTCCATTGACCTGGTAAGCGAAAACAGCGACCGCTACGCCTTGGTGCGTCCCTGTCTGCCTTACACCGACTATCTTATCATCAACGAAATGGAAGCCGGTCGTCTGGCAGAGATGGAGCCCACCACCGCCAACCTGCGAGGGATCGCCCGGCGGTTGATGGAGATGGGTGTGCGCCGTAAGGTCATCATCCATCTGCCGGAGGGAGCCGTGTGCTGTTCCGAAGCCGGAGTGACCGTTGTGGGGTCCCTGCTGGTGCCGGCAGAGGAGATCGTAGGCACCACCGGTGCCGGCGACGCATTCTGTGCCGGCGCCCTGTACGCCATCCACGAAGGCTATACGGATGAGGAGATCCTCGCCTTCGCATCCTGCACGGCGGCCATGGCTCTGCGTACGGCGGACGCCACCTCCGGTCTGTGTACCAAGGATGAGATCATAACCGTTTGTCAAAAGTATGGGAGGAAAGAACTATGCTGGTAAATCTTAACGATGTATTAAAACAAGCGCAGAAGGAGCACTACGGTGTGGGTCTGTTTAATACCACCGATACGGATATGCTGGAGGCGGTCATCGCCGCCGCCGAGGAACTGCGTTCTCCGGTGGTTATCGGTACCGCCGAGGTGCTGTTGCCTCACGGTGAACTCAAGCTGATTGCCCCCTCCATTCTGGCGGCGGCTAAGCGGGCCAGCGTGCCGGTGGTTATGCACTACGACCACGGTCTGACCTTTGACCGTTGCATGGAAGCCCTCAACCTGGGCTTTTCCTCGGTGATGTTTGACGGCTCTGCCGGGGATTACGAGGCCAATGTGGCCGCCACCCGTGAGATGGTCAAGATCTGCCACTCTCTGGGTGTGTCGGTGGAAGGCGAGATCGGTCACGTGGGCCAGGCGGCCACCGGTGACGACCAGCTGACCGATATGTACACCACCCCCGAGGAAGCGGTTGCCTACGTGCAGGCCACCGGCGTGGATGCGTTGGCCGTAGCCATCGGCACCGCCCACGGCGTGTATAAGAAGAAGCCGCAGCTCAACCTGGAACGGTTGCAGGCCATCCGTGCCGCGCTGGATACCCCGTTGGTACTGCACGGCGGCTCCGGTCTGTCGGATGATGACTTCCGCAACACCGTGCGCGACGGTATTGCCAAGGTCAACATCTTCACCGACCTGTGTCTGGCCGGCAACAAGGCTATGACTGAGGGTCTGGCCGCCGGGGAGGAATACCTGGTCATCCGCAACCGTAAGGTAGAGGAAATGAAGAAGACCGTAATGAATAAGATGCGTTTGTTCGGCTGTGCCGGAAAGGCATAACAGACGGAAGGAGCGACCGTTGTGAAAAAGATTCGTTGGGCTGTCATCGGCACCGGTGGTATCGCCAACATTCGAGGTATCCCTGCGCTGTTGGAATGTGACCAGGTAGAGGTCGTGGCG
The DNA here is from genome assembly GCA_045647285.1 of Acutalibacteraceae bacterium. Lineage (GTDB taxonomy): Bacteria > Bacillota > Clostridia > Oscillospirales > Acutalibacteraceae > UBA5905. Next base: position 1,172 of record JAZRMD010000100.1, on the reverse strand, counting down.
GTAATGGATAAGTTTGCCGCCGCCGCTGAAGCCACCGCCAAGAAGTTTAGCATTCCCCAATGGTTTACCGATGAGGAGGAGATGCTGCGCACCGTTGCCTGTGACGCAGTATATATCGCCACCCCGGTTCCTTTTCACTATGAGCAGGCCATGCTGGCCCTGCAGTACGGCGTCCATGTGCTGACCGAAAAGCCGTTTGTGATGAACGGCGAAGAAGGAAAGCGGTTGCTGGATGCCTTTAAGGCCGCCAACAAGCTGCTGTCGGTGGGCTATATGATGGGACGCCACAACCTGCACCAAAAGGCCGCCAAGATACTGCAAAGCGGCGGTATCGGCGATCTGACGTTGGTGCGTATGCTCTTTACCTGCTGGTACCCGGATATCCCCGGTGCCTGGCGGCAGAAGAAGGCGCTGGGCGGCGGCGGTTGCATCGTGGATCTGGCGGTGCATTGTATGGACCTGTTTAGTTCCATCACCGGCGAGGATATTGCAGAGGTCAAGGCCTATTACGGCACCAACACCTTCCAATACGAGGTGGAGGACAGCGCAGTCATCGCTTTCCGTACCGCTTCCGGCGTGATGGGACACATTGACGTCAACTTCAACATTCCCGACGGCATTCCTGCCCGTCTGGAGATGTACGGTACGGCCGGCTGCATCATCACCGAAGGGACCCTGACTCAGACCGAGCAGGGCATTCTGCGGTACACCTACAAGCCGGACAACGAGTACGACGCCAGTATGTCTACGGACCTGGTGGAGCCGGAGCTATTCTACGGCGAGGGCGGCAACCTGTACCGAAAGCAGTTTGACGCCTTTAACGAGATGCTGATAAGCGGTAAGTACGACTACACCCTGGCTGACCGGGCGCTGAAGATCCAGTATCTGTGTGACGACATTTACAGTCAATAAGGGTAAACGTGTCTTCTACGAACAGGCCGAAACAGTGCGAACAGCACAAAAAGAGGCCCCTTTGTAGGGAATAACGATCAAGCAACAAACGGACTTCGTTTTTCCAGCGAAGTCCGTTTTGTTTTGCTGCCTTTAGGCGTGGGAATAAGCCCCCCTTCTACTGAGGGAAGATAAATAGCGGAGCGATCTCCTGCCTCCCCTTGTCAGGGGAGGAGGCTGCGGCTTTGCCGCACCCGGAGGGGTCATTTCGTTATCTCTCC
>JAZRMD010000099.1:0-3746 GCA_045647285.1 Acutalibacteraceae bacterium | reverse complement strand
ACCATTCAGGGCAAGCTCCCGCAAAGAAAGATCGTAACCACAGCAGCGGCAGGATATTCCTCCTACGGCAACCAGATCGGCCTTGCAACGGGCATTGTGGATGAGATCTATCACCCCGGCTATGCCGCTAAGCGTATGGAGATCGGCGCAGTCATCGCCGCCGCCCCGGCGGCCAACGTGCGCCGGGAGGTACCGGCCCCCGGTGACGTGGTCATACTGTTGGGCGGCTCCACCGGCCGTGACGGTATCGGCGGCGCGACCGGTTCTTCCAAGGCCCACAACGCCCATTCGGTGGAAACCTGCGGCGCCGAGGTGCAGAAGGGTAACGCCCCCGAGGAGCGCAAGTTACAGCGTCTGTTCCGCAACGGGGAAGCCACCCGGATGATCAAGCGGTGCAACGACTTTGGCGCCGGCGGTGTATCGGTGGCTATTGGCGAACTGGCGGACGGTCTGGAGATTGACCTCAACGCCGTACCCAAGAAGTACGAGGGTCTGGATGGCACCGAGATTGCCATTAGCGAGTCCCAAGAGCGTATGGCCGTGGTGGTGGAAGCCCACAACGTAGACGCCTTCCTGGCTCTGGCCGCTACCGAAAACCTGCAGGCCTGCCCGGTGGCTACCGTTAAGGCGGAGCCTCGCCTGACCATGCATTGGAACGGCAATACCATCGTGGACATCAGCCGGGAGTTCCTGAACTCCAACGGTGCCGATAAGCACATTACGGTGGCTCCTGCCAAGCCGGAGTGCTACGACAAGACGGTGACCGGCGGCTTTACGGATAACTATAAGGCTCTGGCGGCCGACCTCAATATCTGCTCTAAGCGTGGTCTGTCCGAGCGCTTTGACTCCACCATCGGCGCCGGTACGGTGCTGATGCCCTTTGGCGGTCAGCATCAGTTGACCCCCATTCAGGCTATGGTGCAGAAGATTTCGGTGGAGAAGAAGCACACCGACGACTGTTCGCTGATGAGTTGGGGTTACAATCCCTTTATTATGGAAAAGAGCCCCTACCACGGCGCTTATCTGGCGGTGGTGGAGAGCGTGTGTAAGCTCATCGCCACCGGTGCGGAGTTTACCGACGTGTACCTGACCTTCCAGGAATACTTTGAGAAACTGGGTCGGGACAGCCGTCGCTGGGGTAAGCCTCTGGCCGCCCTGTTGGGTGCTTTTAAGGCCCAGAAGGAGCTGTCCATCGGCTCCATTGGCGGTAAGGATTCCATGTCCGGCTCCTTTGAGGACCTGGACGTGCCGCCCACGCTGGTCAGCTTTGCGGTGACCACCCAGAAGGTGGGGGACATCGTCTCTCCCGAGTTTAAGAAGGCCGGCAACCGGGTGGTCTGCCTGACCCCCCGGTATGACCAGAACGGTCTGCCGGATACCGCTTCCCTGCTGGACACCTTTGCCCGGGTAACGGCGCTGATGCGTCAGGGCAAAGCGGTGGCCTGTTATACCCCCGGTCTGGGTGGTATTGCCGAAGCGGTGATGAAGATGACCTTCGGTAACGCTCTGGGCTTCCGTTACGACGGGACGGTGAGCGTGGAAGAGATGTTTGGCTACCGGTACGGCTCCTTCCTGCTGGAAGTGACCGAGCCGGTGGAGGGCGCTATGCCCATCGGTACCGTCACCGACGACGGGTGCATCCGTTACGGCGGTGAGTGTGTCACCGGCGCCGAGTTGCTGGGTCTGTATGAGGATAAGCTGGAGAGCGTCTACTCCTGCAACATCCCTGCCCGGGAACAGCCCATGGAGACCTTCTCCTACACCGCCCAGTCCTATCCGTCCCCGGCCATTAAGGTGGCTAAGCCCCGAGTGCTGATTCCGGCCTTCCCCGGCACCAACTGTGAGTTTGACTCCGCCAAGGCGGTACGGGATGCCGGTGCCGAGCCGCAGATTCTGGTTATTAATAACCTGTCGGCCGACGGTATACAGCGCAGTGTGGAAACCTTTGCCAAGGCGCTTAAGGACAGCCAGATGGTGTTTATTCCCGGCGGCTTCTCCGGCGGCGACGAGCCGGACGGTTCGGCTAAGTTCATCACCGCCTTCTTCCGCAACGGGGCGGTTAAGGAGGGGGTCACCTCCCTGCTGGAGGACCGGGACGGTCTGATGTGCGGTATCTGCAACGGCTTCCAGGCGCTCATTAAGTTGGGTCTGGTGCCTTACGGCAAGATTATCGACACGGACGAAACCTGTCCCACCCTGACCTTCAATACCATTGCCCGTCACCAGTCCCGTATCGTGCGTACCCGGGTAGCGTCCAACAAGTCCCCCTGGTTGCAATTGACCAACGTGGGTGACGTGTACAACGTGCCCATCTCCCACGGTGAGGGCCGCTTCCTGGCCGACCCCCAACTGATTGCGCAGTTGGCCGCCAACGGACAGATTGCCACCCAGTACGTGGATATGGCCGGCAACGCTACGGCGGACGTGCACTTTAATCCCAACGACTCTATGTACGCCATCGAGGGTATTACCTCTCCGGACGGCCGGGTATTCGGCAAGATGGGTCACAGCGAACGCATCGGCGCCGGTCTGTACAAGAACGTGCCCGGCGAGTACGATATCCGTATGTTTGAGGCCGCCGTCAAGTATTTTAAGTGATAGGAGAGGTTACCGATGAACTTTTTTGAAGAACTGACTCAGTACGACCCCGAAGTGGCCGGTGCCTGTGACAAGGAGCTGCAACGTCAGCGTCACAATATTGAACTGATTGCTTCCGAAAACATCGTGTCCAAGGCGGTGTTGCTGGCCGCCGGCGGCGTGTTGACCAACAAGTATGCGGAGGGTTATCCTGCGAAGCGGTACTACGGCGGTTGCCAATGCGTGGACGTGGTGGAGGAGATTGCCCGGGAACGTGCCTGTCGTCTGTTTGGCGCCGACCACGCCAACGTCCAGCCTCACTCCGGCGCCAACGCCAATCTGGCGGTGTTCTTTGCCCTGTTACAGCCGGGCGACACCGTCCTGGGTATGAATCTGCAGCAGGGCGGTCACCTGTCCCACGGCTCTCCGGTCAACATTTCCGGTAAGTACTTTAACGTGGTGCCCTACGGGGTGGACCCGGCCACCGGCACCATTGATTATGATGAAATGGAGCGCCTGGCGGTGGAGCATCAGCCTAAGATGATTATTGCCGGCGCCAGCGCCTATTCCCGTATCATTGACTTCCCCCGTTGCCGGGAGATTGCCGATAAGGTGGGTGCCTATCTGATGGTGGATATGGCCCATATTGCCGGTCTGGTGGCCGCCGGGGTGCATCCCTCTCCGGTGCCCTACGCCGACGTGGTGACCACCACCACCCACAAGACCCTGCGCGGTCCCCGTGGCGGTATGATCCTCTGCCGGGAGGAACTGGCCAAGGCCATTGACAAGGCGGTGTTCCCCGGTACGCAAGGCGGTCCGCTGATGCACATCATCGCCGCCAAGGCGGTGGCGTTGGGCGAGGCCCTGACCGACGAGTATAAGGCCTACCAACAGCAGATCGTCAAGAATGCGGCGGCCCTGTGCCAAGGGTTGCTGGACCGGGGCATTAAGATCGTGTCCGGCGGTACGGACAACCATCTGATGCTGTTGGACCTGACCGACACCGGTCTGACCGGCAAGGAGTTGGAGCACTATCTGGATGAGGTGCACATCACCGCCAACAAGAACACCATCCCCAACGACCCCCAATCCCCCTTTGTCACCAGCGGTGTGCGTATCGGCACCCCGGCGGTGACCACCCGTGGATTTAAGGAGCCGGAGATGGAGCT
>JAZRMD010000098.1:0-2594 GCA_045647285.1 Acutalibacteraceae bacterium | reverse complement strand
TCGGGGGCGTGCGCTTGTGTTATTGCAGAGCGTCCGACAAGGCGGCAAACTGAGGTAAGGTCAGTTGCTCCGCCCGGGCGGTGGGGTCTATGCCGGCGGCAGACAGGGCCACGGCCAAGGTGTCCTTGCCAAAACCGGCGGCGGTCAGGGAGTTGAGCAGGGTCTTGCGCCGTTGACCAAACCCGGCACGGATGAGCCGGAACATCTGGCGCTCGTCCCGGACGGCGCAGGGGGGCTCCCGGCGGACGGTCAGCCGGATAACGGCGCTGTCCACGTTGGGGGCCGGAAGAAAACTGCCCCGGGATACGGTGAACAAGGTTTCTGCTTGGGCGTAATACTGCACCGCCAGAGTGACCGCACCGGCCTGTCGGGTGCCGGGGGCGGCGCACAGACGCTGGGCGGCTTCCCGTTGCACCATCACGGTGATGCTGTCCACCGGCAACCGGCTTTCCAGCAACATCATCAGGATGGGCGAGGTAATATAATAGGGCAGGTTAGCGCACACCGACACCGGACGATCTCCAAAGGATTCCCGGATGATGGCGGCCAGATCCAGTTTCATACAATCCCCTTGCACGATGGTGACGTTATCCTGTCCAGCCAGGGTTTCGGCCAATACCGGGGGCAGACGGTCGTCCAATTCCACCGCCACCACCTTGCCGGCACGCAACGCCAGTTCCCGGGTCAGTACCCCGATGCCGGGACCAATCTCCAACACACCGCTGTCGGGGGTAGCGCCGCAGGCCTCGGCCATACGGGGGCAGACCGAGGGGTTTATAAGAAAGTTCTGACCCAGTTTCTTGGAAAAATGAAACCCGTGTCTGTCCAGCAGGTCACGGATATATCCGATATCCGTCAGCCGGGGCTGTGTATCCATAACCGATGCTCCTTTCACTTGACCCGGCCCAATCGCTCCCGGCGGCGCCGACGGTTGTAGGATACATTGAGGATAATATATCCCACCACCAGCAATATGAGCAACAGTAGACCCAGTAAAAACCAGATGGACGAGAAGAAATCGCCCATACCGCTGAATACGTACAATATCCAACTGCGGCTGATATGGTCGGCGGCCACCAGGTCCACCTCCCCTATCTTCTGGTCCACGTTGACGATGAGCTCCACCTTGCCCAGTACCGCACCCTTCTCGATGGGGGCGTCCATCTCCTGCTCATACACCGTCACCTTGCGGATGACCTGGTCGGTGTTGAGCTTACTCTCCACCACGGTGGAATAGGCGTCGGCCGGTACCAGATTGACGTGGTCGGTGCTCCAAGAGAGGTTGACCTTCATACTGGCGAGAATCTCGCTCTTAGCCAGGACGGTGCGGTAGGAAAAGTTGTTAAACGCCCACCGGAACAACGCCTTGGTGTCCCGATAGTGCAGACCGCTTTCCCCGGCGGCGTTGGTTTCCGGGCAACTCATGACCACCGACAGGTACTCGTATCCGCTGCCCCGGGCCACCGAGGCGCAGGTGCGTCCCTCGTGCTCCGACAGACCGGTGCGGCTGAATACCAGAGGGGAATAGTAGTGAGGGCTGGAGGATTGCTGCATAGCGTTGACCGATACCAAGTTCCGCTTGGTGCCGCCGGATACGGGGGTAACGGTGACCTGCCGTTGGGATACCAACTCCTCAAACAGGGAGAAGGTCATACCGTGGCGGATAATCCGGTACACGTCCCGGGCGGTGGTGTACTGGCTCAGGGAGTCCAGACCGGTAACGTTGGCGTAGTGTGTGTAATCGCAACCCAGTTCCTTGGCCAGGTCGTTCATCCCCTGCACAAAGGGAGCCACGCCGCCGTCCACCGCAAAGGCTAAGGTGGTAACCGCATCACTGGCGTTCTGCACGAAGGCGGCGGACAATAAATCCCGGATGGTCCAGGTTTCGCCGTATTGCATATTGGCGGTGGGAACACCGGTGCCGGCCACGTAGCCGTTAAACATATCCACCGTATAGGTGCCGGTGGCGGTGTCCATATCCATACCCAGCTGGTCCATACGGTGCAGGGCATAGGTGACCACCATCAGGCGTATCATAGCACCGGGGGCGCGTACCTCGTCGGCTTCCTTGGCGTACAGCACCACGTCCTTCTCTATAGAAGAGCCCAGATTGACCAACAAGGCGGTATCCGCATGGACGGTGACACTCTCGGGCGGCTCGTACCCCACCGTATCGGCGCTGACCGTCAGGGGGGCGACCAACAGGGTGGCCGCCAACAGCAACGCTATAAAAAAAGCTGTGATTTTGTGTTTTTGCATAGACAATCCCACCACGTTTGTATATAATACAAGTATTGTAACACAACTGGCTCCATTTGAAAAGGGGCAATTTTCGTGAAAGGAGTGTGCCGTCCATGGTGTACGTGACCGGCGATATGCACGGGGACCCGTCCCGATTAACCGCCGCCCTGCGTCCCTTGCGCAAGGGGGATACCCTGTTGGTGTGCGGCGTTTTCGGGTTTATATGGGACGGCTCGCCGGCGGAACAGAAACGACTGCAAAAGATCGGTAAACTCCCCTATACCGTGGCTTTTCTGGATGGACGGCACGAAAACTTTACCTTGCTGGACGCCTACCCGGTCACCGAATGGCAG
>JAZRMD010000097.1:0-2243 GCA_045647285.1 Acutalibacteraceae bacterium | reverse complement strand
GGGTGGCAGGCTTGAGGGTGATGGCGGCTTTTTTGCCCAAGGAACGGATGTGTTCCAGGGTGGGACGGATGGGGTCAGCGCACTCCAAGTGGATGTTAATGCCATCCGCACCGGCCTTGGCAAAGGCATCCACCAACCGGTCGGGATGTTGCATCATCAGGTGTACGTCAAAGAACATATCGGAGTGGGGACGGATGGCGGCGATGACCGGAGGACCAAAGCTCAGATTGGGGACAAACACCCCGTCCATTACGTCCAGATGCACCAGATCGGCGCCGGTACGCTTGACAAAGGCCAACTCGTCAGCCAGTTTTGAAAAATCACAAGTCAGGATAGAAGGAGAAACGTCCATGGTTATTTACCTCCTACAATAGATACTATTATTGTACTGTATTACGCTCAAAAGGTCAAGTGGAGAGCATTTCCGGCAGCGGCGCCAGTTGGTGTACGATGGGTATGCCGTCGGGTATGGATGTGCTGTAACAGGGATGGTCCGCCGGACGAGGATAGTCGATGTATACCGCACGCATACCGGCGGATGTGGCGCCCTGCATATCGTTGATGGGATGGTCCCCTACGTACACGCAATCTTCCGGTGCCACGCCCAGCCGTCCGGCCACCCGGCGGAACAGCACCGGATTCGGCTTGTGCACCCCCTCGTCGCCGCTGATGACGGTGACGTCCAATAAGGGGCGCAGACCGGTGGCATCCATTTTATGATTTTGCACCAGAGAGCCACCGTTGGAGATAACACCAACCCAGCACCCCTGCTCACGCAAAGCCGCCAGGGTGGGGACGGCGTCCGCTTCCATTGTGCAGCCGTCGCCGTAGTCAATGAAAAAGCGACGAAGCGCTTCGTCCGGCTGTGCAGAGCCGTCCTGGGGCAGAAACCGGGCGATAAAGTCCCCAAAAGACATGGTCATACCGTAGCCGTGACGGTTAAAGAGGAACATTTCCTCTACCAATTTTTCCCTATCCGTAGGGGTGATTTCCCGATAATGCCGGTCGGCAAACCTGCACAACGCTCGCATAAAAGCCTCGTCTCGCTTATGCAGGGTATCGTCAAAGTCAAACAGCACCGCCCGGACCCGTCCGGTGGGGGCAAACAGGTCGGCGGCCTGCCGGGCATCCCGTTGCATCTGCTCCTTGAGGCTGTTTAGGTCAGAGAAGGCTATTTCCTCCCGGAGAAAAGCCACCGGGTATACCGTCACCGTCTGTCCGTACAGATTGGCATCAAGACCGTCTATCCAGGTTTCGGCCAAGGGTTGGGTCGTTCCCACGGTGGGACGTAGACCGATGTTGGTCACCCCGTGATAGGTTTCTTCCCCTATCTCAATAAAAGAGGCGTACACGCCGAAACGGGGCAGAGCCATACCCTTGGGAAGTACCTGGTTAATGGTGGGCATCCCCAACCGGTGCCCCAGATGTTGGCCCTCGGTCACCGGCAGACGCAGACAGTAGGCGCTGCTGAGCATTCGCCGGGCACGAGCCATATCGCCGGCGGCTAAAGCACGGCGAATAGCGGTGGAACTGACCGTTTCCCTCTCTGTCGTGGTAGGGGGGACCACGACAACTCGGATGCCGTGGTCAGCACATAAGGCGGTAAGGGTTTCTGTATCCCCGGCACCGCCTACGCCAAAGCGGTAGTTAAATCCGCACACCACCGTCGTGGCGTGTAATTGTCCCACCAGTATCTCATCCACAAAGGCCGCCGGGCTTAGATGCCGCACCGTGTTAAAGTCCGCTACCATCAGGTCTTGTACGCCGTTTTTCTCCATGCGCACGTACAGTTCTTCTTCGCACAGCAAGGCACGGTTGTCCGGCTTGGTGGTCACCGTGGAGGGCTGGAAGGTATATACGGCGCACCGCCCTTCTTCACTAAGGGCGGCGGCAATGACCGCCCGGTGTCCGCAATGTAGACCGTCAAACAGCCCCAACGCCACTGTGCGAGGGACAGCCGGTATAGCATTCTGTTGTGTAGGTAAGGTGTAGCGTTCCATTAAGGGGCTCCTTTCAGCCATTTGTCTACCCGCAATTCGCCGTTTTCCGGGTTGCCCAGTCCCAGAAACACGCCGTCCGGGTCGTACACCCGGGTGATGCCATCCACCGGATGGCGCAACCGTTCCAGGGCAAGAGCACCGCCGTTGGCAAACCGTACGGCTTGTGGTCCGGTCACGGTGAGCGTGGGATAGACGGATAGGGCGGTGTCGGTGGACAAGAGGTGTCGTTCGAGGGTTCCCTCC
>JAZRMD010000096.1:0-2973 GCA_045647285.1 Acutalibacteraceae bacterium | reverse complement strand
TGAGTTTTAAGGAAAAGAAGGGGTGCTCCTCGGCCAACAGCCGCAAAAAGATGCGGTCCCCCTCCCACGTAGGCAGGTGGGGCACCCGGTCGTCGTCCACCCAGCAGAGATTGCCCTCGTCGCAGTCGATGAGGGCGCCGGTAAAGGCGTCGGCGGTGTACAGGTGCATATACTCGGTCTCCCACTCATTGGACACAAAGGTGACGATGCCACGGTAGCGGTACCGGGTCAGGGTCAGCCCCGTTTCCTCCCGGACCTCCCGGATAAGACACTCCTCCGGGCTTTCCTTGTCTGCAAACTTGCCGCCCACCCCGATCCACTTGTCGGGGTTGAGGTCGTTTTCCTTCTTAACCCGGTGGAGCAGTAGTGTCTGCCCCCGGTGGTTGTGAATGTAGCATAGGGTGGTGTTGCGCACCTTGGTCACCTCTCTTACAGGAAGAAGGACTGAAATTGCTTGTGACAGCGGCCGCAGGTAACGGTACGCCGTCCTCTCTTGATGGGCAGACGCAGGGTGGCGCCGCAACCGGGACAACGGCGGTAGCGATACCGCCGTATATCCTTGACCCGGGTGGATAGCCCCTGCAGCCGGTCCCGCACCTTGTACCACCAGCGGTTAAACCGGTCGTTTTCCGCCTGCCGCCGGAGAATATCCCGGGACAGAGTGCGAAACAGCACCCACAGGGCCAGTCCCAGACTGCACCAGTAGAGTATAAAGCCGGCGATGCCGGGCAGCACATAGCTGATAAACCACAGCACCAGATACACGATGAGCAAGGCTCGGTTAAGGGCGTCCATGCCGTACCGACCGGCCATAAACCGCATAAGACTTTCACGCAAACGATAGAACATACTCGATCTCCTCCGTCTACAGTATATGCTCCAAATGTGAACAAACCCGGACGGAATTGTAAATTAATTGTTTATCTCACCGAGAACAGAATATCGCCGTAGCTGGGGAAGGGCCAACGGTCCTTGGCTACCAGCACCTCCAGACCGTCGGCGGCGTTGCGCAGGTCGGTCATGGCCGGCACGATGGCATCCCGGTAGAAGTTGGCTACCGTCTGGGCGTTCCCGGTGAGGGTCTCCGCCTCGGTCAGACGGGTGCGCAGGGTATCCAGGGCGGCACACAGGGTACCGGTAAGGGTGTGGATGCGGGTCAGCAGGGTTTCCTCCGCCGTGCAATCCAGGGTGGCGATGGCGGCCTTTTTGGCCACGATGGTCTCGGCCAGTTCCCGGCCGTAGCGCACCGCCGCCGGGACGATGTCCTTCTGGGTCATACTGACCATGGTGTGAGCCTCTATGTGCAACACCTTGGCGTAGGTTTCCAGATTGACCTCATACCGGGAGCGCAGTTCGGTCTCGTTATACACCCGGTACTTTTCGTACAGAGCGATGTTTTTGGGCTCCAGCAGATAGGGCAGACAGTCCGGGGTGGTGGGCAGGTTGAGCAGACCCCGGCGGTCCGCTTCCTGCAGCCAAGCGTCGTCGTAGCCGTTGCCGTTAAAGATGATGCGCTTGTGCTCCTTGATGGTGCGGCGGATCAGGGCGTCCAGCGCCGTCTGGAAGTCGGCGGCACCCTCCAACTGGGTGGCGAAGTCGTCCAGCACCGACGCCACGGCGGTGTTGAGCACCACGTTGGGGCCGGACACCGACTTGGACGAGCCCAGCATACGGAACTCAAACTTGTTGCCGGTAAAGGCGAAGGGGGAGGTGCGGTTGCGGTCGGTGGTGTCCTTGGGGAATCGGGGCAGGGTGTGGACCCCGACCTTCATAATGACCTTTTCGTTGGCGTCGTAGGCAGTACCCTGCTCAATGGACTCCAGTATGGCGGTCAGTTCATCTCCCAGGAAGATGGATACCACCGCCGGAGGCGCTTCCGCCGCACCCAACCGGTGGTCGTTACCGGCCCCGGCCACGCTGATACGCAGCAGGTCCTGATACTCGTCCACCGCCCGGATGACGGCGCACAGGAACAGCAGGAACTGGGCGTTCTGGTGGGGGGTCTCCCCCGGCTCCAACAGGTTCATTCCCGTGTCGGTGGACAGGGACCAGTTGTTGTGCTTACCGCTGCCGTTGACCCCGGCAAAGGGCTTTTCGTGCAGCAGACACACCATATCGTGCCGGGCGGCCACCTTTTTCATCAGTTCCATGGTGAGCTGATTGTGGTCGGCGGCAATGTTGGTGGTGGTGAAGATGGGGGCCATCTCGTGCTGGGCCGGGGCGGCTTCGTTGTGCTCCGTCTTGGACAGGACGCCCAGTTTCCACAGCTCCTCGTCCAGGTCACGCATAAAGGCGGATACCCGGCTCTTAATGGCGCCAAAGTAATGGTCGTCCAGCTCCTGCCCCTTGGACGGACGGGCGCCGAACAGGGTGCGCCCGGTGTTAATGAGGTCTTTGCGCCGGTCGTACATACCCTTGTCAATGAGGAAGTATTCCTGCTCCGGTCCCACGGTGGTGCGCACCATGGTCACCTCTTCGTTGCCAAACAGCTTGACCACCCGAAGCGCCTGCTTGCTCACCACTTCCATGGAGCGCAGGAGGGGGGTCTTTTCGTCCAGCGCCTCACCGCCAAAGGAACAGAAGGCGGTGGGGATGCACAGGGTGGCGTCCTTAATGAAGGCGTAGGAGGTGGGGTCCCAGGCGGTGTAGCCCCGGGCCTCAAAGGTGGAACGCAGACCGCCGTTGGGGAAGGAGGACGCATCCGGCTCGCCCTTGATGAGCTCCTTGCCGGAAAACTCCATAATGACCCGACCGCCTTCGGCCGGGGTGATAAAGCTGTCGTGCTTCTCCGCCGTGATACCGGTCATGGGCTGAAACCAGTGGGTGTAATGGGTGGCGCCCTTTTCGATGGCCCAGTCCTTCATCGCGTTCGCGACGACGTTTGCGACGGTGATATCCAGCTCCTCGCCGTTGTCGATGGTACGGCGGAGCGACATGTATGCGTCCTTCGTCAGCTTTTCGCGCATGACGGTG
>JAZRMD010000095.1:0-5130 GCA_045647285.1 Acutalibacteraceae bacterium | reverse complement strand
GGGATAATCTTGTCAAACAGCACCTTGCCGTCGGTGATAAAACCGCCGGCCACCATCTTATCTTCGTACAGCCGTCCAAATCCGCCCAGGAAGTAACAGCCGCCGGCCACCACGATGGCAAACACCGTGGAGATAAGGGTGCCCTTCTTGATAGCCCCCTCGTCCTTGATGGAGTAGAATTTGCCCACCATCTGAGGCAGTCCCCAGGTGCCCAGAGAGGTCAACAGCACCACAAACAGCAGGGATACCGGGTCAGCGCCAAACAGGGAAGTGTACTCCGCACCGGCAGAGATGCCCAGATTCTTGACGGCTTCGGTAAATCCGCCGTTCTGTTGCAGCACCGCCACGACTACCGCCACAATACCGGCCAACATAATGATGCCCTGAATAAAGTCGTTGATGGCCGTCGCCATGTAACCGCCAAAGATGACGTAGATGCCGGTCAGTACCGCCATTACCACCACGACCACCCAGTAATCAATAGCAAAGACGTTGTTAAACAGGGAGGACAGACCGTTGTACAGCGATGCGGTGTAGGGAATGAGGAATACAAACACGATAAAAGAGGCCAATACCTTTAACTTACGGGAATCGTACCGCTTCTCAAAGAAATCCGGCATGGTCTTAGAGCCTAAGTGCTGGGTCATTACCCGGGTACGCCGCCCCAGTACTGTCCAGGCCAGAAGGGAGCCGATAAAGGCGTTGCCCAGGCCGACCCAAGTAGAGGCCAGGCCGAAGTTCCAGCCAAACTGACCGGCATATCCCACAAAGATGACCGCCGAAAAGTAGGAGGTACCAAAGGCGAAGGCGGTCAGCCAGGGTCCTACGGCACGGCCCCCCAGCACAAAGCTGTCCACCGACTTGCCGTGTTTGCGGCAGGCAAATCCCACCGCCAACATTAAGGCGAAAAAGCACACCAGCATGGGCAGAGCAATCAGAGCGCTGGTGGACAGCGCCGCCGTTTGCGGTTGTAGTGTAAACATAAGAGGTCGCTTCCTTTCAAAGGACATATTTACAGTTTAAAACTTTAAAGCAACAAACTGTTTTGTACACTTTAGCACTTTAAAGCAGATTTGTCAATACCTTTTTGGAAAATTTTTATTTTTTCCTCCAGACGGTTGACAAATTCGCTTTAAAGTGGTAAAGTATTGGTATTCTGAAATGATTATGCATTACAAGGATGGATAAGGATTATGACAATTGTGCATTTGCTGGAGCGTAACGCCAGAGAATACGCAGAAGAAACGGCATTGGTGGAGATCAATCCGGAACAGCCGGAAACCCGTCGTTTGACCTGGCACGAGTACGAGTTGGTGGAGCCCACCCCCCGGGTACGGCACTACCGCCGGGAGATTACCTGGGCGGTGTTTGATGAGAAGGCCAACCGCTTGGCCAATATGTTGCGGCAGAACGGTATCGGCAAGGGCAAGAAGGTGGCTATCCTGCTGATGAACTGCATTGACTGGCTGCCTATATATTTTGGTATACTCAAGACCGGCGCCCTGGCGGTGCCGCTTAATTTCCGGTATTCCTCTGACGAGATTGATTACTGTCTGGATTTGGCCGAGGCGGACGTACTGATTTTCGGCACCGAGTTTTTCGGCCGTGTAGAGGCGGTGGCGGACAAGATTTCCCGGCGGTGTACCCTCATCTATCTGGGTGCCGGTTGTCCGGCCTTTGCCGACGATTTTAACGACCTTATCTCCGAGTGTTCCGGCACCTTCCCGGCCTGCGCTCTGGAGGAGTCGGATGATGCGGCCATTTATTTCTCTTCCGGCACTACCGGCTTCCCCAAGGCCATCTTACATAACCACGAGAGCCTTATCCACGCCTGTCGGGTGGAACAGGCGCACCACGGACAGACCCGGGAGGATTGCTTCCTGTGCATCCCCCCTCTGTACCACACCGGCGCCAAGATGCATTGGTTCGGCAGTCTATTGGCTGGCTCCAAGGCGGTTATCCTCAAGGGTACCCAGGCGGCCAATATCCTTAAGGTCGCCAGTGAAGAACAATGCACCATCGTGTGGTTGTTGGTGCCTTGGGCGCAGGATATTCTGGGTGCGTTGGACCGGGGGGACGTTCGCTTGGAGGACTACGACCTGTCCCGGTGGCGGCTGATGCATATCGGTGCCCAGCCGGTGCCCCAGAGTCTTATCCGCCGTTGGTTGGAGTATTTTCCCGACCAGCAGTACGACACCAACTACGGCCTGTCTGAGTCCATCGGCCCCGGTGCGGTGCATCTGGGAGTGGAGAATGTCCGTAAGGTGGGTGCCATCGGTATTCCCGGTTACGGTTGGCAGGTCAAGATCGTCACCCCCGATGGGGACGAGGTGGAGCCGGGTGCGGTGGGTGAACTGTGCCTGAAGGGCCCCGGCGTGATGACCTGTTATTACCGGGACGAGGCGGCTACCGTGGCTACCCTCAAGGACGGATGGCTGTTTACCGGCGATATGGCTATGCAGGACGAGGAAGGATTTATTTACTTGGTGGACCGCAAGAAGGACGTCATCATCACCGGTGGCGAAAACCTTTATCCGGTACAGATCGAGAATTTCCTTGCTGGCCACCCCAAGGTTAAGGACGTGGCGGTCATCGGCCTGCCGGACGGCCGCTTGGGTGAGATCGCGGCGGCCATCATCGCCGTCAAGGAGGGGCAGACCTGTACCCAGGAGGAGATTGACACCTTCTGTCTGGAATTGCCTCGGTATAAGCGTCCCCGGAGGATTATCTTTGCGGACGTGCCCCGCAACCCCACCGGTAAGATAGAAAAGCCCAAACTGCGCAAGATGTACGGTGCAGAGGGATTGGTCGATTCGCAGAATAAGGCGTAAGGAGCGTTTAATATGAAACAGTTAATGATAGGCAACCAAGCGGTGGCCGCCGGTCTGTACGACGGCGGTTTGGGTCTGGTATCCAGTTATCCCGGCACCCCGTCCACCGAGATCACCGAGTTTTTGGCCAAGTATGACGATATCCACAGCGAATGGGCACCCAACGAGAAGGTAGCCTGCGAGGTGGCTTTCGGCGCCAGTCTGGCCGGCGCCCGTTCTGCCTGTGCGATGAAGCACGTAGGCCTTAACGTGGCGGCGGATCCCCTGTTCACCCTGTCGTATACCGGTGTCAACGGCGGTATGGTCATCTGCGTGGCAGATGACCCGGCCATGCACTCCTCCCAGAATGAGCAGGATTCCCGGCACTACGCCATCGCCGCCAAGGTGCCTATGCTGGAGCCGGCGGATTCGGCAGAGGCGTATGCCTTTGCCAAGGCGGCCTTTGAACTGTCCGAGGAGTACGACACTCCCGTTTTGTTGCGTATGTGTACCCGTATCGCCCACAGCCAGTCGGTGGTGGAGTTGGGTGAGCATACCCCGGCGGTGCTCAAGGACTACGAGAAGGACCCGGCCAAGTACATTATGATGCCGGGCAACGCCATTAAGCGGCACCCGGTGGTGGAGGCCCGTACCGCCGCCTTGACTGCGTTAGCGGAAAATTGTCCGTACAATACGGTGGAGATGCATTCCGATGAGATCGGCATCATCACTTCCGGCTGTTCTTATCTGTACGTCAAGGAGGTGCTGGGGGACAGCGCTTCCATCCTCAAGATCGGTATGCCCAACCCCCTGCCGGTGCAGCTTATCAAGGACTTTGCCGCTAAGGTAAAGAAGCTGTACGTCATTGAGGAGCTGGACCCGGTTATTGAAACCCATGTCCGGGCTTTGGGCATTGATTGTGTGGGTAAGGACCTGTTCTCCCCCCTGGGCGAGTTCTCCCAGCAGACCATCGCCGCCGCCTTGGGTATGGCGGCCCGGTCCTGCGTGACGGCGGATTCTCCCATTCCCAACCGTCCGCCGATGATGTGCGCCGGTTGTCCTCACCGGGGTATGTTCTACGTGTTGGCCAAGAAGAAGATTACCGTTATGGGCGATATTGGCTGCTATACGCTGGGTGCGGTGCCCCCCCTGAGCGCTTTGGACTCCACCCTGTGTATGGGCGCATCCGTATCCGGTCTGCACGGTTTTAACGCCGCCCGGGGCGCCGAGGCGGAGGGCAAAAGCGTAGCGGTTATCGGTGACTCCACCTTTATGCATTCCGGTATGACCGGCCTGGTCAACGTGGCGTACAACGCCACCAACTCCACCGTGATTATTCTGGATAACTCCATCACCGGTATGACCGGCCATCAGCAGAATCCCACCACCGGCTACAACATCAAGGGCGACCCGGCCGCCAAGGTGGACCTGGAAGCTTTGTGCCACGCCCTGGGCATCCGCCGGGTACGGGTGGTGGACCCCTACGACCTGAAGGCGTGTGAAACCGCCGTGATGGAAGAACTGGCCGCCGAGGAGCCGTCGGTCATCATCTCCCGGCGTCCTTGCGTCCTGCTTAAGTCGGTCAAGCACGAAGCGCCGCTGACGGTGGACGCAGACAAGTGCCGTTCCTGTAAGCGGTGTATGGGTCTGGGCTGTCCGGCCATCAGTATGAAGGACGGCAAGGCGCACATTGACGCGACCCTGTGCGTGGGTTGCGGCGTGTGTAAGCAGTTATGCGCCTTTGACGCTATCGTATAAGGAGGGTGTGCTTATGAATACCACAAGTGTTATGATCGTGGGTGTGGGTGGACAAGGCAGTCTGTTGGCATCCAAGTTACTGGGCCGTCTGCTGATGGACGAAGGTTACGACGTGAAGGTCAGCGAGGTCCACGGTATGAGTCAGCGCGGTGGCTCGGTGGTCACCTACGTGCGCTTTGGTGACAAGGTGTATTCTCCCATCGTCACCGAGGGTGAGGCGGACATCATCATCTCCTTTGAGAAGCTGGAAGCGGCCCGTTACGCCCGGTATCTCAAGACGGACGGCCGTATGGTGGTCAACACCCAGCAGATTGATCCGATGCCGGTTATCATCGGCGCCGCCACCTACCCGGACGGGGTGTTGGAGGAACTGACCGCTAAGGGCGTGGCGGTGGAAGCGCTGGACGCCCTTTCTCTGGCGGAGCAGGCCGGCTCTTCCAAGGCGGTCAACATCGTGCTGATGGGTCGCGCCGCCCGGCATTTTGCCATCCCCTACGAGCGCTGGATCGCCGCTATTGAAAAAACGGTGGCCCCCAAGTTTGTGGAGATGAACAAGAAGGCC
>JAZRMD010000094.1:0-5856 GCA_045647285.1 Acutalibacteraceae bacterium | reverse complement strand
GCCCACGTTAGCGGCATTTTTGGTGGCGTTTCTCATCCCCTTCGTGTTGGGGATATGGCTGTCCTTCACCCGGTTTACCACCGTAACTGACGCCGTGTTCGTGGGACTGGAAAACTACACCAGCGCCTTTTCCGACGAGGGCTTTCTCCGGGCGTTGGGCTTTACCGCCCTGTTTGCGGCGGTGGCCATCGTCACGGTCAACGTCCTGGCCTTCGGGTTGGCCCTGTTGCTGACCCGGGGGTTACGGGGCACCAACCTGTTCCGTTCGGTATTTTTTCTCCCCAACCTCATTGGCGGTATCGTGCTGGGCTATATCTGGAACCTGCTGATTAACGGCATACTGGGTCTGTGGGGGGTGGACATCACCTACGCCGCGTCCTACGGCTTCTGGGGTCTGGTGGCGCTGACCAACTGGCAGCTTATCGGCTATATGATGGTGATTTACATCGCCGGATTGCAGAACGTACCGGGAGAACTGTTGGAAGCCGCCGCTATCGACGGTGCCGGTCCGTTGACCACCCTCTGGCGTGTCAAGTTGCCTCTGGTAATGCCGTCGGTGACCATCTGCACCTTTTTGACCCTCACCAATGCGTTTAAGATGTTTGACCAGAATCTGGCGCTGACCGCCGGTGCTCCGGAAGGGCAGACCCGTATGCTGGCGCTGGACATTTACCAGACCTTCTACGGCCGGGCCGGATGGCAAGGGGTGGGTCAGGCCAAGGCGGTGCTGTTCTTTGTACTGGTGGCGGCCTTGGCGCTATTGCAGTTGCGGTTGACACGCAGTCGGGAGGTGGAAGGATGAAACATTCCCACTCTCGTACCGCCGACCGTCTGTGGACGGCGTTGCTCATCCTGTTGGCGGCGGTATTTCTTATACCGGTGGTGTTGGTGCTTATCAACTCCTTTAAGTCCCGGTTGTATATCGCCACCGACCCCTTTTCCTTGCCGGACGACACCACCTTCGTGGGGGTGCAGAACTACCTGACCGGCCTGCCCGCCGCCGGTTTTCCTGCGGCCTTTGGGCGGTCGGTGTTTATTACGGTGGCCGGGGTGCTGGTGATCGTACTGGGCGCTTCCATGACCGCCTGGTATCTGGTCCGGGTCCGTTCCCGGCTGACGAGGGCGCTCTATTACCTGTTTGTGTTCAGTATGGTGGTGCCCTTTCAGATGGTGATGTACACCTTAACCTATGTGGTGGGAAGTCTTGGCCTGGATACGGTACCCGGTATCGTGCCGGTGTATCTGGGGTTTGGCGCCGGGTTATCGGTGTTTATGTTCGCCGGGTTTATCAAGGGCGTCCCCCTCACCATAGAGGAGGCCGCCACCATTGACGGCGCCGGTCCCTTGCAGACCTTTTTCCGAGTGGTGTTCCCCGTCCTACGCCCCACGGCGGTGACGGTGGCCATCCTCAACGCTATGTGGATATGGAACGACTACCTGCTTCCGTATCTGGTGTTGGGCACCCGCAACAAGACGGTGCCGGTGACCATCCAGATCGCTATGCAAGGGGCGTACGGTGCCACCGACCTGGGGGGCCTAATGGCGATGCTGGTACTGGCCATATTGCCCATTATGCTGTTTTATCTCTTCGGCCAGAGGTATATCATCAAGGGTGTGATTGCCGGAGCCGTGAAAGGATGATTGTATGAAGGATATACAGAAAGAACTGTCCCGGTATGCCGCCGAACAAGGTCGTCTGCCGGAACAGTTGGATGCGGCCGGGGTACAGGGGGCCCTTGCCCGGGCGGTGCTGTTGCGCATCGGCCGGGCGTGGATGCGTTCCGGCGGCCGTCACGCCGCCGGACGCCGGGCATACTACCTGTCGGCGGAATATCTGATGGGTCGGGTGGTACACAACAACCTGTTAAGCGTCGGATTACAGGAGGAGGCCCGTCAGGCACTGGAAACGTTTTCTCTGCCCCCCACCATTACCGAAGCGGTACCGGATATGGGCCTGGGCAACGGCGGTCTGGGGCGGTTGGCGGCGTGTTTTTTGGATGCGGCGGCCACCCACGGGATACCCCTGGACGGCTACGGCATCCGTTACCGCTACGGCATTTTTCGCCAACGGTTTGAGGAGGGTTTTCAGCAGGAGGAACCGGACGACTGGACCCGGGAGGGGGACCCCTGGTCGGTGCGCCGTCCCGGGGAAGCGGTCACCGTGACCTTTGGGGACGGGGAGGTGTTGGCAGTACCTTACGATACCCCCGTTATCGGATGGGGCGGTAAGCACATCAGCACCCTGCGCCTGTGGCAGAGTGAGCCGCCGGTGGCCTTTGACTTTTCCCTGTTTAACGACCAGCAGTACGACCGGTCGGTACGGGAACAGAATCGGGCCGGGGATATCTCCCGGGTGCTGTACCCCAACGATACCACCCGACAGGGCAAACTGTTGCGGCTCAAACAGCAGTATTTCTTCTGCAGCGCCTCTATGCAGGATATGCTGCGCTCCTTTGAAGCGGCCCACGGGCAGGACTGGGCGCAGTTGCCCACCTACGTGACCATCCAGCTCAACGACACCCATCCGGTGATCGCCGTGCCGGAACTGGTGCGTCTGCTGTTGGATAAAGGGGTGCGGTTTTCCCAGGCGTTGGATATCGTAACGGCGGTATTCAACTACACCAACCACACCATTATGCAGGAGGCGTTGGAGCGCTGGGATATGGCGCTTATCCGCCGGGTCTGCCCGGCGGTGGCGCGGATCATCCGTCGTATGGCCACCCGGCAGAGAGCCGAGTTGCAGGAGCGTGGTCTGTCCCCGGCCCAACAGGAGCCCATGTTGTTGCTGCAGGGCAGTACGGTGCATATGGCGTACTTGGCCTGCCGGTATTCCACCCATATTAACGGGGTGGCACAACTGCATACCCACCTGTTGCGCACCCGGGTGTTACCCGAATGGGAACAGCAGTATCCCGGCAAGATCGTTAACGTGACCAACGGCATTACCCAACGGCGTTGGTTGGCGTTGTGCAACCCCGGTCTGACGGCGTTATTGGAGGAATTAGCCGGAAACCGTCGTTTTCTGACCGATTTGGACTGCCTGGGCGCGTTGGACGGCTACCATCAGGACCCGGCGGTGATGAGCCGGTTTATGGCCATCCGGCAGGAAAACAAGCGCCGTTTAGCCGACTATATGCGCCGCCGGGATGGCTTGACGCTGGACCCGAACACCTTGCTGGATGTGCAGATCAAGCGTCTGCACGAGTATAAACGGCAGTTGCTCAACATCTTGTGTGTGTGGGAAATGTATCAAGAACTCAAGGAAGGCACCTTGCCGGATCTGCCCCCCGTTACCTTCCTGTTTGGCGCTAAGGCGGCGCCCGGTTACACCCGGGCCAAGGCGGTTATTCGTCTTATTCACGCCGTGGGGGACCGGATTGCCGCCGACCCGGTGGCGAGCGCCCGGCTCAAGGTGGTGTTCGTGCCCAACTACGACGTGTCTTACGCTGAGTATATTGTGGCCGCCGCCGATGTTTCCGAGCAGATCTCCACCGCCGGTACCGAGGCGTCCGGCACCGGCAATATGAAATTGATGCTCAACGGTGCCGTGACCCTGGGCACTTATGACGGTGCCACCATTGAGATCGTCCGACAAGCGGGGGAGGACAACAACTATATCTTCGGTGCCCGGGTGGAAGAATTGGATGCCTTGCGCCCCCACTACCGTCCCCGGGATATCTACGAACAGGATAGCCGGGTGCGGCGCTGCCTGGACGCATTGGTGGACGGGTCCCTGGACGATGGGGGCACCGGTATGTTCCGGGAACTGTATACGTCCCTGTTGGACGGTGCTTCCTGGCACGCTGCGGACCATTACTTTGTGTTGCGTGACTTTGACAATTACCTCTCCACCCGGATACGGGCCTTCGCGGACTACCGCCGGGACCCTACCGGCTTTGCGGTCAAGGGATGGCACAACGTCTGCGCCGCCGGCCCCTTTTCCGCCGACCGGTCGGTGGAGGAATACGCCCGGACCATCTGGAAACTGAAAAAAACCCGTTGACCACACCCGGCAGACACCGTCTGCCGGGTTTTTTTGCGTCAAATCCCTTGCGCCGGGATATACTTTGTGGTATGCTATTTTATATGTTTGTGAAAAACGGAGGAATCAATAATGGATGCTGTCAAATGCCTACAAGCCATTCGCAAGAATATGCAACAAGCGGTGGTGGGTAAGGAAGAGGTCATTGACCGGTTGCTTATTGCCCTGATCTGCTCCGGCCACGTGTTGGTGGAAGACCTGCCCGGTCTGGGTAAGACCACCCTGGTGTCCGCCCTGGCGGCCTCGTTGGGATGCGGTTTTCAGCGTATTCAGTTTACTCCGGACGTACTGCCGTCGGATATCACCGGCTTCAATATGTACCAACTGCAGACGGGGGAGAAGGTGTTTCACCCCGGCAGCATCCACAACCAGATCATTCTGGCGGACGAGATCAACCGTGCCAGCCCCAAGACCCAGTCGGCGTTGCTGGAAGCTATGCAGGAACGTCAGGTGACGGTGGACGGCACCACCTACCAACTGCCCAAGCCGTTTATGGTACTCGCCACCCAGAACCCGGTGGAAATGGCCGGTACATACCCTCTGCCGGAGGCGCAGATGGACCGTTTTCTGATGCGTATTCACATGGGCTATCCTTCACACGAAGAAGAATTAGACATTGTGCGTTCCCACCGGTCGGTGACGGAAGTTCCTGCCTTGCAGCCGGTGGCCACCGCCGAGGACATTCTGCGCATACAGGCGTCCTTGCCCGGCATCCACGTGGACGATGCGGTGCTGGATTACATCGTTAAGGTGGTGGAAGGCACCCGTACCGCCGAAGGGGTACTGATGGGTGTCAGTCCCCGTGGCTCCATTGCGCTGACCCAGGCGGCCTGTGCCAAGGCCATATTGATGGGTCGGGACTACGTCCTGCCGGATGATGTTAAGCAGATGGCTCAGTGTGTGCTGTCCCACCGTATTGTGATGAGAAACCGTTCCGGTGCCGAAGGCACCACCGCGGCGGACGTGGTGGCCGGCGTGTTGGCGGATATTAAGGTGCCCAAGATCAAGTAACAGAGAGGAACGTCTATGACTGTACGGGGAATTTCCTGCATCGTGCTGGACCTGTTCCTGCTGGTGTTGGCCCTGGGTACCGGCATTCGCGAACTGTTGGTCGCGGCGGCCTTCCTGGGGATATTCTGGATATTTGCCTTGTTAAGCCTGGTTTTGGCCAGCCTGACCCTGACGGCTACGGGAGAGTTGGACCGCCGGGAGGTCGACCGGGGTGACGAGGTAGAGTACAGCTTCGTGCTCAGCGGACGGGTGCTTCTGCCGGTGGCAGGACACCTGACCATGCTGCCGCCCGGGGTACGGCCGGAGTATGCCCGTACCCAGGACCGGGCCTTCTTTTTGCGCCCTTCTCTGGTCCGGTGGAAGCGCACCTTCCCCCTGACCCTTACCTGCCGCCACCGGGGCCGGTGGCCGGTAGCCCCCCGATCCCTGCGTCTGCAGGACATTTTCGGCTTATTTTCTCTGCCGATTGTCCGCAATAAGAAGGTACAACCCCTGCCCCTGTTACTGTCTGTGTACCCCCGTATTCATACGCTGGACGGCGCCCGGGAGCAACTGTCGGCTAACCAAGGCTTTTCGGCGGCTATGTTGCGCAACGCCCAACACGGCGACCTGTTCGGGGATACACGTCAATATCAACAAGGAGACCCCTTTAAGCGTGTTCATTGGAAGCAGTCTGCCCGGACGGGTCAGTTGTACGTGCGCCAGTTCGAGGAGCAGGAAAATCCCCGGGCTCTGCTGGTGCTGGATCTGGGTTGCCGTCGGGAAGATGTGGAGCGCAACGCCGACACCGCCACCGAGATCGT
>JAZRMD010000093.1:0-6998 GCA_045647285.1 Acutalibacteraceae bacterium | reverse complement strand
CCACAGAACGACATGGCTACGATCCGACTTTATTCCCTCTGGGTTTATCGGGGGAGTCCCCCTATGTATACTATATAAAAAACGAGTGCGCCGCAAGTACTTGCGGCGCACCGTTTTGTGCTTTGTAATGTTGGCCGAATTATTTCTTCAGCTCGTAGTACTTCTCCAGAATCTCAACAGCCTTGTTGCAGTTGTCTTCCAGAGCGTCAGCGGACACATCGTAGTACCCGATGTAGCCGTTGGCAGCCTCGTCACCGGCGTTCTGATAGAACTCCTTGCCGTTAGAGTCGGTCAGACCCATGGCAACGAAGGAGGAAGCGGGAACCTGACCGCCCTGAGCAACGCTCTCGCAGATGTAGTTACGATCCAGCAGCAGGCCGATAGCCTTACGGACCTCAGCGTTCTGCTCCTCGTTCTCCAGACCCAGATCGGCGTTGACGTTGAAGCAAGCGTAGTAGGTACCCAGCTGACCGGCAACCACGAACTCGGTGGGATAATCCTTCTTCAGGGTGGCGATCTCGTTGGTGGGAACGTCGTCGATCATCAGCCAGTCGCCCTTCTTGAAGTTGGCCAGCATGTTGTTGGCATCATCGGACAGGTAGAAGTTCAGGGTGGGCATGGTCACGTCGGCGGCGTCAACGTACTTGTCGTTCTTCGCCAGAGTGATCAGGCTGTCATGCTCCCAGCTCTTCATGGTGTAAGCACCGTTGCAGATGTAGGTCTCCGGCTTGGTGGCCCAGCTCTCGCTGCTTACCACGTCAGAACGGACGGGGAAGTAGGTCGGGAAAGCCAGCAGCTCGTTCCAGTAGGCAACGGAGTTGTTCAGGGTCACGGTGATGGTCTTGGCGGCATCGTCAGCCTTCACAGCCAGATCGTCCTTGTTGTCGGTGCCGTAGCCCTTAACAACGTCGAACATGTAGCCGTAGTCGGCGGCCAGCTCGGTGCTGGCGGCACGCTTCCAGGCAAACTCGAAGTCGCTGGCCTTCAGCTCTTTGCCGTCGGACCACTTCAGGCCGTCACGCAGGGTGTACACGTAGGTCACGGTACCGTCAGCGTTCACGGTGGGCTCAACCAGCTCCTTGGCGCAGTCAGCGGCGATCACCAGCTTGCCGTTGGCATCCTGGGTCCACTTGGCCAGACCGGAGAACAGGTGAGAAACCAGAGTAGCGCCGTCCACAGCGGAGTTCAGCGCCGGGTCAATGGTATCGGGCTCAGAGGCCAGACACACGTTCAGGGCATCCTTGCCTTCCACGGTGGTGCCGGAGAAGTACTTGTAGCCCAGAGGGCTGGAGAAGAAGCCCTTGACGGAATCGTCGATCATGTACAGGTCGGTATAGTAGTACAGGGGAACGATGGTACCGGTGCTCATCAGCAGGTCCTCAGCGGCGTGCATCATTTCCAGACGCTTCGCATTGTCGCTCTCCTTCTTGATCATACCGATGATGACATCGTAGGTCTGGGCCCAAGTGCCGTCAACGACGTTCTCGCCGCCCCACTTGGTCATATCCAGATCGTAGATGGCCACATCCGCGTGGGCACCCTTACCCAGCTGACAATCGTTGTTGCCGGAGCTGGTGATCCACATATCCAGGAAGGAGATGGGATCGTTGTAGTCGCCCAACCAACCGTTACGGGCGATGGTGTAGTTGCCTTCCTTACGGGTGTTCAGGAAGGTGTTCCACTCCTGGGACTCCAGAGTGATATTCAGGCCGGTAGCAGCCATGGCACCCTGCAGATACTCACCGATGGCCTTGTGGGCGTCGCCTTCATTGTACAGATAAACCATAGAGGGCGGAGCGTTCTTGGGAGTAGCACCGCAGGCGGCCAGGGAGAATACCATGATAGAAGCCAAGAGGATTGCTAATACTTTTTTCATGTAAAATCTTCCTTTCCAATGATTATTTATTCCGAACGGGGAGGGTCCCCAAAGCACAACAGGAACCACCCGTTAGAACCGAGATTTAGCCACTGACCTTATCCAGGTTGTGACAGGCTACGAAGTGACCGGAGGACACTTCCTTGAATTCCGGCATTTCCATAGCGCACTGTTCGGTGGCGTAGGGACACCGAGTGCGGAAGGGACAGCCGGACGGCGCGTGGAGAGGACTGGGGATATCGCCCTGCAGCACCACGCGCTGGTTGGCACGGGCAATCTTGGGGTCGGGTACCGGTACCGCCGACAGCAGGGAGATGGAATAGGGGTGCAGGGGATGGTCGTATATCTCACGGGCATCCGCCAGCTCTACCATCTTACCCAGATACATAACGGCGATACGGTCGCTGATGTGCCGCACCACCAACAGGTCGTGGGCGATAAACAGGTAGGTCAGCCCCAGCTTATCCTGCAGGTCGTCAAACATATTAATAACCTGCGCCTGGATGGACACGTCCAGAGCCGACACCGGCTCGTCACAGACGATAAACTGCGGATTGACCGCCAGCGACCGGGCAATACCGATGCGCTGACGCTGACCGCCGGAAAACTCGTGGGCGTAACGGGATGCGTGTTCGCTGTTGAGGCCTACGTAATCCATCAGTTCCAGTATACGTTGTTCCCGTTCTTCCTTAGACGTGTACATACCGTGGATATCCAGAGGCTCACCGATGATATCCGCCACCGTCATACGGGGATTGAGGGAGGAATAGGGGTCCTGGAACACCATGGTGGCTTTTTTGCGAAATTCCTGAATTTCTGCCGGGGTCTTGACGGGAGAGCCGTCAAACAGGATCTCACCGGAGGTGGGCTTATACAGGTTGAGTAAGGTGCGACCTACCGTGGTCTTACCACAGCCGGACTCGCCTACCAGGCCCAAGGTTTCGCCCTTTTGAATATCAAAGGATACGCCGTCCACCGCTTTGAGGGGGGTGGAACGGAAAAAGCCGGTGTTGATATCAAAGTATTTGCACAGGTTACGCACCTGTACCAAGGGTTGCTTATCACTCATCGGTCTTTTCCTCCTTTCCCTCGGCGGCTTCCAAGGCGTTCTTAATGTACATCCAGCAAGCGGTACGGTGATTCTCGTTGACCTCCACGTTCTCGGCGCATTTCTGGATACAGATCTTCATGGCCGCCTCACAACGGGGGGCAAAAGGACAGCCGGCCGGCATGTTAAGCAGGTCAATGGGAGTGCCGGTGATAGGCTTGAGTTTTTTCTTATCATTATCCACCGTGGGGATGGAGTTCATCAAACCCTTGGTGTACTCGTGCTGCGGATTGTAGAAGATCTCGTCTGCCGTACCCTGTTCACAGATGGAGCCGGCGTACATAACGATGACTTCATCGCACATCTGTGCCACCACACCCAGGTCGTGGGTGATCATAATGATGGCCATATTCAGTTCTTTCTGCAGAGATTTCATCAGCTCCAGAATCTGTGCCTGAATGGTTACGTCCAGAGCCGTGGTGGGCTCGTCGGCGATGAGGATATCCGGCTCGCAAGCCAGAGCCATAGCGATCATCACGCGCTGACGCATACCGCCGGACAACTCGTGGGGATACTGCTTAATGCGCTTTTCCGGGTCGTTAACATTTACCAGACGGAGCATTTCCACCGCCCGTTCCTTGGCTTGTTGCTTGTTCCGGTTGGTGTGCAGCAGAATGGCCTCCATCAACTGATGACCGATGGTGTAGGTGGGATTAAGAGAGGTCATAGGGTCCTGGAATATAATGGACACCTTGTTGCCTCGTACAGTTTTCATTACCTTTTCTCCAGCGCCCACCAGTTCCTCTCCGTCCAGTTTGATGGAGGATTCGGGAGAGATGGTGGCGGTGGGGGCTAATACCTGCATAATGGAGTAGGCGGTCACCGATTTGCCGGAGCCGGACTCACCTACGATACCCAGTACCTTGCCCCGTTCCAGATTGAAGGAGATGCCGTTGACAGCGTTGACCGTACCGGCATCGGTGGCAAAGGAGGTGTGCAGGTTTCTGACTTCCAAAAGAGCCATGATGTTCAATCGTCCTTTCTGTAATCTCCAGTAATCAGTTGTTCAGCTTGGGGTCAAAGGCGTCCCGCAGACCGTCACCGAAGAGGTTGAGGGACAGCACGATGAGGGAGATGACTATGGCCGGTATCACCAGGCGATAGCCGTAGGTGTTGATACCGTTGAGTGCATCGTTGGCCAGAGAGCCCAGAGAAGGCATCGGTGCGTTGATGCCCAGGCCGATAAAGGAAAGGTAGCTTTCGGTAAAGATGGCGCTGGGCACCTGCAACGCAGTGGAGATGATGATAACGCTGATGCAGTTGGGAATCAGGTGCTTACGGATGATCCAGCCGCCCTTGGCGCCAGCGGCACGAGCAGCCAACACGTACTCCTGCTCACGCAGGGAGAGGATCTGACCGCGGATAAGACGGGCCATCGATACCCAGTACAGCAGAGCAAACACGATGAACAAGCTGATGATGTTGCCGCCGATTGCCTGGAACACGGTGCCTTCGATCAGGGTGCCCAACGTGCTCTTGAAGGCAGCCGCCAGCAGGATGACCATCAACATATCCGGCAGGGAGTAGATGATATCCACGATGCGCATAATGATGAGGTCCACCTTGCCGCCGATATAACCGGCCAGAGCACCTACGGTCATACCGATGACCAACACGATGATACTGGCGAAGAAGCCAACCGCCAGAGATACGCGCATGCCGTAAACCACACGGATAAAGTAGTCACGGCCGGCGGCGTCGGTGCCGAAAAAGTGGGGGAAGATGCTCTCGGTCTTACCAGTGTAACCGGTCAGGTACATAATGTGATAGCCGTCAGCGCTCTCTACCAGAGCTACATCACCGGCTTCACGCTTGGCACCGCCAAAGGCGCCTACTTCCCATATCCATTGCTTACCACCATCGCTGAAAGCGTCGTGATTGGCGTTTTCACCGTAGGTGTAGGTGACGTTAAGCAGGGTGGTGGTCAGTGCGGAGGTGTCGTGCTTCTTAAGTGCCGCAAAGGACGCCTCGGAGCCGTCACCCTTGGCAAACTCATCCATGATCTGCTCGGCTCGCAGCTTGGCTGCTGCTACCACCGCTTTGTCGGTGGAGGAGGTGCCGTTGATGGGCGCTTCAATGAAGATCTCGTGAGCTGTAGCCTTGCCCAGCATCCGGACTCTTTCCGTGTCGCCGTAGGTGAAGGGCGCCAGGTTGTTGTAAGAGGCGTCCACCGGGCGGCCGATCTTCAGGCCCAGTTGCTGGTCGTAGCTGTACGGCCACACAAAGGGAAGAAGGAGAGAACAGATGACCAACAGCACGATAATGAAGAAACTGACGGTAGCCACCTTATCCTTAAGCAGACGCCGGATACCGTCCTTAAAGAAGGTGGACGACGGGCGCATCTGCACCATATACGCCTTATCCTCGGCGGAAGCCGGCGCAAAGGAGTCCAGGGCGTGATGCATACTGAATTTTTTGATATCCATAGTCGTGATCCCCCTTACTCCAGATTGATGCGCGGGTCAACCGCTTTGTACATAATATCACTGACCAGGTTCATCACCACGATAAGGGTGGCCAGAATGATGGTGGTGCCCATGATCACGGGATAGTCACGGTCGGTGATACTGCTGACGAAGGTGCGGCCGATACCGGGCACCGCAAAGATCTTTTCCACTACCAGAGAGCCGGTGACGATGTACGCCAACATAGGCCCAAAGTAGGTGATGACCGGAATAAGGGAGTTCTTCAGCGCATGACCGAAGATGATCTTACGGCCGGACACGCCCTTGGCCTTGGCGGTACGGATGTAGTCCTGTCCCAACACGTCCAACATAGAGGACCGGGTCAGTCGGGTGATGTGCGCCATGGGGGAGAGGGACAGGGTGATGACCGGCAATATCAATCCTGCCGTGGTGGTGCCGTTGGCCGGCAACCACTGTAAGGTAGCGGCAAACAACAACAGCAGCAGGGAGCCCATAATGAAGCTGGGCATAGACACGAAGGCGGTCATGGTCACCATAATGCTCTTATCAAACACGGTGTTGCGCCGCAAGGCGGCACCGGCGCCCAGCATCACACCGATAATGAGCGCAATACCGGCGGCGCATAAGCCTAACGGTACGGAGGTCTTCATGCCGTCGCCGATGATGTCGATCACATCCCGGCCGCGCTGTTTGATAGACGGACCAAAGTCAAACTCGGTCACGATATCCTTTACGTAGATGCCAAACTGCTCCAGCAGCGGCTTATCCAGGTTGTACTTCGCCTCCAATGCGGCCTGCACCTCGGGGGAAACAGCCTTTTCGCTCATGAAAGGACCGCCCGGCACGGCATTCATCGCAAAGAAGGTGATGGTTATGACAAGAAATATCGTAAATAAAGCAAGCAGAATACGCTTGCAGATATAAAATGCCAGTTTGGAACTCACGACGTTCATCTCCTTATGTTGGTTAGGGTGTGTTATACGTGTGCAGAGTACTACACAGTATTTATCCTTAAGATTATATAACAAAAAACAAACTAAGTCAATCAAAAAAGCCGCAAAACCAGAAAATTGTTATAAAATTTGCAATTCTTTGTTTCGTAAATTGCATTTCTCCTTTTTCCATTGTTCTATCGTCAGTACGTTGACGTGGCCGGTGCGTACCTCGTTGAGCAGAGGCACCGGCACCTGTGCCGAGGTGTGATGGTAGAGGAATCCGCATTTTTCCTGCACTCTACGGGAACGGTGGTTGCCGTCGTAGTAGCCGCACCATACCGTGCGCATTCCACGCTCGTTAAAGGCGTATTCCAGCAGGCACCGCACCGCCTCCGGTATCAATCCCTGCCCCCAGTAAGGGCGCCCGATCCAGTAGCCCAACTCACACTCGTCCTCTCGGTCGGTCATATCGGTGTTGTTGCCGGTCTTGAGACCGATACTGCCGATGGGGCGCCCGTCTTGCCGCAGGCATACCGCAAAGGTATCGGGGACGGACAGCACCTGCCGGATGATCCGACGACTGTCTTCAATGTCGGTGTGGGGCAGCCACCCGGCGATGGGTCCCACCTGGGGGTCTTGGGCATAGCGATATA